>JAITHX010000063.1 GCA_031279735.1 Prevotellaceae bacterium | reverse complement strand
CCCGAAAGTCCCTCGAACCATCCTGCCCCCAAGTCGGCTGGCACTCCGGGCGACAGTCGGCGCGAGACTTCCCGCGCGCAATCGTCCTCCGACACCAGATCGTGTTCCAGCAGGATGGCGAAAGCCGCGCCCGACAGCTTCGCGTTCAAATCGTCGCGGCGCGCAAGCCGGTTCAATTCCGTTTGCCATGCGTCCGTGTCCACCGTTTCGTACTGTTCCTGCGAGATTATTTCCATGAGGTTGATGGCGGCGGCGATGTCGGCGGCGGCTTTGTCGTCGCACGAGGCGGCGCCGACCAGCAGCAGCGAGGAGCGGAGAAACAGCTGTTGGAGGATGGGGGTCAGCGATTCGAGGTTGAATCGGCGCAGACTGCCGTACTGTATCAGCACCGAGAGTTCGCGGGCGGCGGCGGCTGTTTCCCTGAAGTCGTTCGAATCGACCAGAAGTCGTTGCAGGATGCTCAGCGCGTTGTCGAACATGTTCGCCAGGTTACATTCGCAAGCCTGACGGATAATCCGGGCGGCGAGCGAAACGCCGGTGCAGTCGTTCAGCCGTTCGCGCAACTCGTAGGCGGCGGCTATTTCGAGGGTTTCGCCCTTGAGGTTGGCTTCCACCGTTTCTATTTCCACTTCGGGCGTCCAGCGAAGCACCCATTTTTCGGACCACGTGGCGCTGTCCTGCGACACGGACACGGGCGCGGCGAAATGTATGTTCAGCGCTTTCAGACGGTGCAGAAAGGTGGAGCGGTTCAGGTCGATGAACGCCGCCTCGCGACTTTTGACTTTCAGGTTTTCGCGCAGGTCGAGACTCAATTCCTGCGCGACGGTTTGTTTGTAGTTCGTCAGTTTGAGCCGTTTCAGTTCCTGATTCAGGTCTTCCTGCACGGGGGTCTGGCTCACGCCTTCGGGAAGTTTGCCGATGGCTGTGCCTATGTCCACCCTGTTGATGGCTTCGGCTACGGGCGCGATGTCGCCTCCTCCGAAACAGGTGACAACGGCGTCGTGCAAGTCCGCGAGCACGGGACGGGCGCCCTGTCGCAGCGAGGTCAGCGAATCGGCGAGTCTGACGGCTTCTATGGTGTTCGCGGCGGAGGCGTTGTCGCCTTTTTCCCTGAGTTCGCGGGCTATTCGCGACATGTAGATCGACGACAGTTCGTTCGGTTTGCCGTCGCGCATCGCCTCCCACATCAGCTCGAAATAGTGCGGCGCGCGGTTTCCTGCTCCGTAACCCGTGCGACTGCTGAGGCGAAAGTACGAATAAGGCATCAGGGTCATTTGCGCGACGGTGCGCGGGAGGGACTTCAATTCCCCGTCGGACATGGGCGGAAGTTCTTCGGACATTCCCGACACATGATACGCTCCGACTACAACCGCGATTCGTTCGGCGCTGAACCCGTCGGCAACGGCGCGCCGGATTTCCCTCCGCATGTACGCCTCGCGCACCCGGTTGCGGGAGAAGCTGCGCGGGGCGGCTTCGCGTTCCCTGTCCTCGACAAGTTCGCGGATTTGCGCCGACTGCAGGCTCAGTCCTTCGCGGAAACTGCCTTCGTTGAGATTATGCTCGAAGTTCCGTTCCCAGAAACTTTCGTAATCATCCTCGTCGTAATGTCGGGCGAGTTTGTCGTAGAGTTCGTTATGAAAGCGGTGGCACTCGTCGGCGAGAGAGCGTTCTTCCCTATTCTCGCGCTTTTCGCGCTTTTCGCCGTTCTCGCGCTTTTCCCGATGGAGATTGAGCAGAATGTCGGCGGGCAGGTCGATGAAACGCAACTCGGCTTTTCGTCGTATTGCCCAAAGGATGGCTTGGTATTCGGGCGAATACGAAGCGAAGGGATAAAGCGCGGTTTCAATCGGGAGCGTCGTGGTGTAGGCAAGCAGGGCGACGGGCGGGCGGACGCCTTTTCCCGCCATGTCGCGCATCAGCGGAGTGGCGTCCGAAGGACCTTCAATCAGGACGCACGAGGGTTTCAGTTCGTCGAGATAGCGGGTCAAGTGATAAGAGGCTCCGGGCGAAAGATGCCTTACGCCGAATATATTGTAGTTATCCATGTTGATAAAAAAAATGTGTCGAAACAAAATGAAACATGTCGTTATGTTATTTGCAAAATATTACCCGTTCATTAATCGGGCGACGACCGATTTCCGCAACAATTCGTCTATTTCCCTCACCGCCGCTTCGAATCGCGCTTGAGGATCTCTTCCTCCTATCTCCACGAAGGGAATACTGTGCGCTTCAAGTGTTTTTCGATGACACTCGTCCAGCATATCCCTTTCCTTCCTGTCCAGTCGGGTTCCGTCCTGAACATATTCCAAGTCGTTTTTGAGATACAGGTACAAATGCGCTCTGTTCGCGTCGCATATTTGCCGACTCGCCGGCAAGTCCTTTTGAAACATAAACCGTGCATACGATTTCGTGATGTGAATGTCGGTGTCGATAACAACAAGCGGAGCGGCGGAGCGTTCGGCTTCTAAAATCCGCCGTGCGTGTTCCCTTGCAACGATATGCAGGTCATCGTAAGAAAAGGATTTGGAGTTTGAAATAATGTCCCGTCCCGCTTCCGGCACGCATACGCAACCGTAATGTAGTGCAAGACGCTGCGTCAAGGTGGTTTTGCCGGTTGATTCCGTGCCGGACACGACAACTTTACGCATAAAATACCGTCTTACGCTTTCGGGCATAAAATCTCGGCAGGCGAGCCAGTCGCTGCGAATCGCCGTTGCCGATACGGGAAAAAGCGCTCGGCGCACATCGAACATGATATGTTCGATGTTCATGTATTCGGCGACGAAATACCCGTAAGGTTCCGATGTTATTACGAATCGACAGTCGGGGAAAAGCGTCTTGAATTTTTCCGCCCACAACCCGGACACTTCTCTTGATGCGACCGAAGTGCGCGGCAACTCGCTTTCATTGTAATCGAAGATGTTTATCGTCAGTCCGGGTATGTTTCCGAAACATGATTCTATCCATTCCCGTCGGGTTTCGCCGGATATTTTCTCATTGTCGCCGCGACAAATCAGAACAGACAAAAAGTCACATTTTGACAGAGCAAAGCGAATCAACGCTTCGTGCCCTTTGTGAAAGGGGAGAAACTTGCCGAATGTAAACGCCTTAACCATTTTTCATCTGTTTGCGCCAGTTCGACAATCCGTAAACCGCCATCCACAAAAAAACAAAGTATTCGAATGAGAGGAACCAGATTGCCTTTTTGAAGTACAATACGGTGCAAATCACATCGACCGCTATCCACAACAACCACGATTCCACTCTTTTTTGCGCCAGAAGCACGGTGGCGGCTATGCTCAGCGCCATCACCGTCGAATCGGTGAACGGCCATGATGCCGGAACTGCAAAATAGCGTGGAAGCAGGACGTGTATGTTTTGAATCAGAAAGCCGACGGTCAGACTGCCCGCCGCGATTGTCAGCGCTATCGCCACTCGATTTCTTCGGGAAACGGACAGGATGCGGTTCTTCACGGTTTCCCTGCGCCAGTTGCGCCAGCCTGAAACGGTCACGGCGAAAAAATACACTTGCAGGAACATGTCGGCGTAAAGTTGAGTCTGATAAAACAGAAGAAACAGAAAAAACTCGTTGACAACGCCTGCTGGCCATGTCAGGATATTGGCTTTCGACGCCAGCCAGACGGAAACAAACCCGAACACGGTGCCGGTCAGTTCGACGTAGCTCACCGTATAACCGATGATTTGAAAGGCGGTGGTTTTAATGCTGAAAAAATCCGTCATAAACGATAGTTTACCGAGAAACAAAAGTTGAATGGAGCCTGAACGAAATATTTTTCCCTGCCGTCGAAATCCACATAGCCGTGACCGTAATAGTTTACATTCGTCAGATTATTCAGATGCAGGCAACAGCCCCAGTTGCGACGACCGTATCGCAGCCTTGCATTAACAAGGGTGCAGGATTGAATTTGTACCGAGTTCGCAAAATCGATGTACGACTTGTCGTGATATTTGACCGACAGGGAAACTCCGAATCCCCCGCAATCGTAACGTATTTCCTGATTGACGATAAGCGGAGGGGTGAGAATCGGAGAGAAAGATTCTCGCTGTTCCCTGATTCGACTGTAATTGTACGACGAACGATTAACAAGCGTAAAACGGGAATTTAACTTGTATTCGACCGCCAGCTCCACGCCCGTCCTGATGCTTTTTTCGACCTTGTCGGTCAACGCCAATCCGTTTGGTCCGAACGTTCCGTTCAATACTATTTCATTGTCGAAATTCATGTAAAAGAAATTCACGTCCGTTTTCAACGTCCCGTTTTGCAGGCGAAACCCAAGTTCGGTATCGGTTACATATTCGGGGGTATCGATAACGATCAAGGGTTTGCCGGAATCGTCCGCCTTCAGGTCGTCTTCTCCGCCGAACATGTCGTTTCGGGTGGGTTCACGACCGATTCTTCCGACGCTGCAATAAGCAACCGCCCCGTTTTTCAGTTCGCAGCTGACGCCGACTTTAGGATTGAGGAAATTCCATCTCAGTTTATTCCATGACATGTTTTCCTTGCCTTCGCCCCTATAATCGCTTCTGTAATCGAAAATCGCGCGGCGATATTGCAAATCTGCGAAAAGAGTGATTTTGCCGAACGTGTAATTCATCTTTGAAAAAACGCTTGCTTCGTTCTTGTAACCCGTATTGACATACAGCTGTCCCGCACTCTTTTCGCTTCCCGTATGCTTTCGACTGTATTTGTTGGCGTGTAATCCGGATGTCCATTGAAAACATTTTCGGGAAAGGGTGTAATTAGCGTAAAATCCAGCCCAGTGCGACCGGAAGGCATAGTTGTACAGCTCGTCAGTGGAAGGAAGACCGCTGTAATTGTTTAAGTCGAAATCGTAGTTGCCGTTCAAAAAAGTGTAATAGACACTCGATTGCAGATACGAATCTTCATTCACCCGCCATTTGTTTTGCAGCTGCACCAGCGTTTGGGTGAAATAATCCTTTTCGTCTTGAGTTGCGGCGTTCGTTCTGCGGTCGATGGCGATTAATGAATCCGTAACGCCGAGCCAAGCCAATTCGTTGCGTTGCTGTCCCCACAGCAGATTAATTTTCCAGCTCGACCTGTCGCGAAACAGCCCGCCGCTTGCGAAAACGGATTGAGAATGATTGGACGAATGATATTTGTAGCCGTCGGAATAAATCTCGGAAAGTCTGACGTAAAAGGCTTTGTCGGTCATCAGCCCGCTTTTGTATTCGCAGAAGGCTCGCAAGCTGTTGAAAGAACCGTAATCCGCGCCCAAGGTCACGGATGCCGAATCGCGCAGATTCGGCGAAAACAACTGAATGTTTCCGGCATAACTTGCCGTTCCGTTTTGACTGGTTCCGACGCCGCGCTGAATTTGTATTCTGTCCGCCGAGTTCAACAGATCGGGATAATTGGAAAAATATGCACCCTGATCTTCCGGCTCATTCATCGGAACTCCGTCGAAGGTTACGTTTATCCTCGTCTGGTCGATTCCGCGCAAACGATAATAAGAATAACCCTGCGTGTTTCCCGCATCGGAGTACGCCGAAACGGAAGAAGTTTCCGCAAGGAGAAACGACGGCTCCTGCCCCGTGGATTTGAGTTTGAGTTCATTCTTGTCGATATTCAGAAAGCTTACGGGAGTTGATTTGTCGGCTCGATAAGACACGATGACGGCTTGAAGGGAAATGATTGTGTCCGATTCGGCAACGCTTTGGGCGAAAGATTGCAGTGCGCACAACATCGCAGCCGATGCAATAAGCCGGTATTTCTTCATTTCTTCGCGGTATTTACATTTTTATTTGTTCATCTCGCTGCACGAATTGTACAGCCCCCGCCATGCGACGCCCCGTTTCTTCATCACGTTTTCGAGGTATTCCGTCCATGCGATTTTGTCCTTCTCCTCGTCCTTGACTATTGCGCCCTGCAGTCCGGCGGCGAGGTCGTCGTCGGTAACGGTGCCGTTGCCGAAGCTGGCGGCAAGAGCCATGCCGTTCGTGATGAGGGAAATCGCTTCGGCGGTCGAAACGACTCCGCCGGGCGACTTGAGCTTTTGTTTTTCGTCGAGCGTAACTCCGCGGCGGAGTTCGCGAAAGACTGTTACTATTCTTTCCACCACCTCGTTTGCGGGCGGATGCGCTTTCAGACGGTAGCTGGCGGAAATTTCGGCTACGCGCTTGCCGACGATGGCTACTTCGGTTTCCAGCGTGGCGGGCGAAGGAAGCACTACGATGTTGAATCGCCGCTTCAATGCCGACGACATGTCGTTTACGCCTCTGTCTCTCGTGTTTGCGGTGGCGATGATGGAGAATCCCCGTCGGGCGGGAATTTCCCCGCCGAGTTCGGGAATGGCGATGGTTTTTTCGGACATGATAGAAATCAAAGCGTCCTGCACTTCGGAGGCGCAACGGGATATTTCCTCGAAACGCGCTATGGAACCTGTTTCCATCGCCCGGTATATCGGACTTTTAATCAAAGCCTCGTTCGACGGTCCGCCGGCTATCAGCATGGCGTAGTTCCACGAGTAGCGGATTTGTTCTTCGGTTGTTCCGGCGGTTCCCTGCACCACTTTCGCCGAATCGCCGCAAATCGCCGCCGCGAGATTTTCCGACAGCCACGATTTCGCCGTGCCCGGTTCGCCTATCAGCAGCAGCGAACGGTCGGTCAACAGAGTGGCTATTGCTATTTCGACCAGCCGGTTATGACCGATATACTTCGGAGTAACCTCCGCATTCCCCGCCTTTCCTCCGACGATGAACTTGAATACCGCTTTGGGCGACAATTGCCAGCCGGCGGGTTTTTCCTCCTTTTCGTCTTCTTTCTTCAACGCGGTCAGTTCGCGTTCGTAGAGCGACTCCGCAGGCAGGCGGAGCACGTCTTGCTTTTTGTTCGGGTTTGCCATTTATAAGCGTGTTTTAAATTGATGATTATTTGGGAAATCAAGATATAATTCGAGCGTTTTTTCTATCGAATCGCGAATGACGGAGCTAATCGTCGTGTTGTTTTCTTCCGCCATTATCGCGAGCTTGCAATGCATTTCGCAAGGTATCCTGATATTCAGAGTCCCGTTGTATGATTTACGCGGAGTTATCCCCATTTCTTCGCAACTCTCGAAGTAACTTTCGATAGCTGTCTCGAAATCGTTCTCCAATTCTTCGACCGTATTGCCCTCGTACAGGATAACGTCTTTCGTCATTCCGAGTACTTTGCCGTGAAGTCGCCCGTTCTCGTACTCGATGCTTCCATAGTAAGCTTTGTATTCCAATCTGTCCATGTTGAATTATTTCGCACTCGTTAATCTTATATTTTTTATTTTCCCTCAATCGAATAGTATAGCGACCG
>JAITHX010000041.1 GCA_031279735.1 Prevotellaceae bacterium | reverse complement strand
GCTTCGCCGGTATATTATGGGGTATGGGGTATAGGGTATAGGGTATAGGGTATAGGGTATAGGGTATAGGGTATAGGGTATAGGGTATAGGGTATAGGGTATAGGGTATCATCCGGCAGTAAAGACGAAAATAGAATCCCTCCCATCCGGCGAAGCACCCTATACCCCATACCCTATACCCCATACCCTATAATACCCCATACCCTATACCCTACCCCATACCCTACCCCATACTCCATACTCCATACCCAAATGAACATTCAATGCTTGTTTGACGTTAAACAATGTAAAAAAAGCTGATTTTAGTCTGAATGAAAAAACCGCGAAAACATGTCTATTTTTACGCTGATGCGCGACAGCGCCATCGACGGCTAAACGTATTTTGTTTAAAATTTGTTGAAAGACGCCCGCTTTTCGCCTCTGTAAATGATTTGGAACAAACAAATTATAAATATTCGCACAATTTAACACTCTAAGGTTGGTCTTTAACAAAATTATCTCCTATTTTTGTGCCCGAAGAATTATACAAAAAGCAGTAAAGGAATGAAGTCAGTTGTATATTTAGTAATATTATCATTTTTCGTCCTTTTTGCGGGCGGAAGAATACAAGCTCAGGGAAATTGCGGCAATCCCCGATTCGAACTCAAAATCACGGGTTCCATGTGCGACAAAAAAGGAAAAGTTGACATTGAAGTACTTTTCAAGACCGACGGCGATTCGACCAGCATCGACTTGTCCGATAACGTATATACCCTTATAAACCCTTTTACCATGATGACGGTGGCAAGAACGGCGAAAGGCGTCTCGCTGCTCAGGAACATTCCTGTGGGCGGTCCCTACAATATCATTCACTCCAGAATCCTGTGCGGAGGAAGGCAGATAGACCCGCCGGTCGATGCGCTGAAACTCTTTTTGACCAGATACGACTTGAAGATAACTCAAGCCGTTTATACCCGCTGCAAGCCCGGCGAAACCTCGGCGAAGGTCAAAGTCGAAAGCGGCGAAGGTCCTTTCCGCTATCGCATCTTCGAGAGAGATTCGCTGATATTTGAAACCGTTGACCCCAACATGGAAATAACGGCTCACTTGAATACCGGTTCGGACAACCTGAAGGTGCAAGTCACCGACACGCAATGCAACGCCAATCCCGCAAAGGAGGCGAAGCTGACCCGCGCAAACGATCATACGGGCATCGTATCCATGATTCAGGGCAATGCAAACGTATGCGCCGGCACGCCCCTGAAACTCTCGGCAAAGAAAAATCCCGCCGGCGGAACATACAAGTGGATGAAAAACGGAACAGTGCTCTCGACCGCCGACAATTTGACAGTGCAGCAAGCCTCCGCCGCCGATGCCGGCGAATATTCATTCTCGATGATATTTGAAAGCTGTCCGACTTCCTTTTCGGAAAAGTTCAACGTGAACGTAACCGTCGTGCCGCCGCCCGCAACCAAGTCGGCGCGCGCCTGCCTCAGCTCTCCGGCTTTCTCCCTGAGCAAGTACGCGAGCAATACCGACGGACACAATATCCTGACATGGTACGATTCGTCGAAACAGAAGCTGAGCGCCGCTCCGACCGTGACGCCCGGCAGCGCGGCGACTTACACTTACTACGTGACCCAGACGGACGCGGCGAAAGGATGCGAAAGCGATTACGCGACAGTGACCGTAGTGATAGACAATCTCCCGTCGGCAGTCAATCCCGACGACATCTTCGTTTGCGGCGGACCGGGCATCCCCTCTCCGAGACTGATAATAAGCAATGCGGGCAACGGACTGTCCTACGACTTGTACGGCAGCGCTTCGGGCGGCTCCAAAATCGCAAGCGCCGTTTCCGCCAACGATACAGTACGCATCGAAACCCAAAGTCTCGTCGAGGGCAATACTTATTATATCGAAACGGGGGTGCGCGACGGCTGCGTCTCCAATTCGAGAACTCCGGTGAAAATAACCGTCAAGAAAACCTTCATACTCGGCAACAGCAAGCTATGTTTCGGCGACCAGCTCGCGCTGACCGCCGACTACGCCGGAACGGGAAGAATCAGCTGGACGAAACCCGACAACTCGGTTTTCGTCGGCTCCGCGCTGACCGTTCCGAACGCAACCGGCGCCGAAGCGGGCAAGTACGAACTAAAGATAGCAACGGGACAGGGATGCGCTATAACAGAACAAATCTCTGTTGCAGTGACCCGTCCCGCTCCGCCCGTGCCGGAAAAGCCCGCGTATCTGTTCAGGGTAAACGAAGCGTCCGCGCCCCTCAAGGCTGCGGCGACGCAGGGCAACACGCTGAAATGGTACGCTCCCGACGGCACGCTCGTGCTGAATCCTTCGGGCGCTCCCGAACAGTCGCCCCTGCCCCCCACCGACGTGATAGGCACCTTCACTTACAACGTTTTGCAGGATTCCGCAGGATGCGAAAGCGCGCCGGTTTCGGTGCTGGCGACAGTGGGCGAAGTTCCCGATTCCGTAGCCGCGCAGGACATTCGCATCTGCATAGCCGAAAAACCCTCAGTGCGAATCGACAACACGACGTCGAACTACACCTATCGCGTCTATCGCGAGAACGCGCTGATAGCCCAAGGCAAGGGAAACGGAAACACAATCCTGCTGACCAGCAATGTCCCGATACTCAAAAACACGGTGCTGACCGTAACCGTCGCCACCGCTCTGGACATACCTTCCAGCGAAACATCGAAAAACTATATCGCCTTCAACAATCTGATAGATTCGGCAAACACCAGCGTATGGATTTGCCATGGCTCCGACGGAAAACTTTCTGCCGCAACCATAGAAAACGCAGCCTATATCTGGCGTTTGCCCGACGGAAGAACCGTAGCCGAACAAACCGCAGAGATTTTCGGCGCGATGACCTCCGACGCCGGACTGCATACTCTCTCCGTTGCCCTGCCGGGATGCGCAACGGTAGAACAGACTATAAACCTGAAGGTGGAAAAACCTCAAGCGCCGGACATTCCCGTCGCGGAACTGCACTACTGCCTCGACGATTCCGCAGCTAATCTGGAGGCAATAGCCCTGGTCGGTTTCCGGCTCGAATGGTTCGATTCGACCGACGTGCAAATCATAGGCGCGCCCGTGCCATCCACTTCCGTCGGGGGAACAGCCGAATATTCCGTCCGTCAGGTTTCCCTGACCAACGACAAATGTTTCAGCGATAAAGCCACGGTAAGCGTCGTCACGGATTCGATTCCCTCGCCCGTGTATCTCGATCCCATCCACATCTGCTCCGGCGACGGCATGATGTCCATCGTCACAGTCCCCGATTCCAGAACCGGATGCGCCTACCGTCTGTATCCCGCCGCAACCGGCGGACAGCCGATTGCCGAGGCGACGGGCGAAGACGGACACGATGCCCGAATCGAAATACGGGAGCAACTGGATTCCGCAACAACCTATTATCTCGAAATAGAAAATCGCTCCGGCTGTCGCGCTCCTGAAAGGACGCCGGTCGATATTTCATACATTGCAGCATATCTGTCGCCCGACATGCTGCCCAGCTACACCGTTGACGAATATTATTCGTTCCGGTTGAACACGAATCTCCCGAACGCCGAATTTAACTTGGCAGAAGGACTCCTTCCGTCGGGAATGAAGATTTCGTCGGACGGCGACATTCACGGAGTGACCTACAGCAGCGAAAAGCCGGCAACGTTCACCGTCGCAGCGCGGGGCGCGGGCTGCCTGCTCCGAAAGGAATACACGCTGAGAGGCAATATGCACGTCCCGAAAATGTTTTCGCCCAACGGCGACATGATCAACGACGTCTTTATGCCGCACAACAAGGTGACAATTTTCAACCGGCACGGACTGAAGATATTCGAGGGCGACAGCGGCTGGGACGGCGCCCGCAGCGGCAAACCCATGCCCGAAGACGTTTATTTCTACATCCTCGACTACGAGGACGAAGACGGACGCTCGGTGCAGCTCACGGGGCACGTCACCCTGATAAGGAATTTTTAATCGGTATCAACACAACAAACACAAACAGAGTGAACATGGTTTATCTTTTAAGGCGAGCATTAAGCGCAGCCGCAGTTGCAGCGTCATTCGCCACTGCCTGCGGACAAAGCGATTTCGATCTGACGCAAAGATGGTTTAACGAAACGCTCTACAATCCCGCGGCGGCAGGCAACAGCTTCTCAACCGGAATATTTCTGCATACCCGACAGCAGTGGCTCGGATTCTCCGGCGCCCCCTCGACACATGCAGGCACTTTCGACACCTATATCGAGGAAATCAGATCCGGATTCGGACTCACCTTCGCCGCCGACAGAATAGGCTCGGTAAGCAGCTACAACCTGCGTCTGGCATACGCTTTCTATATCCCCACCGGCGAAAAATCCGCACTGTCGCTCGGCATGTCGGGCGGACTCCTGTTCCGCAACCGACGACTCGGCGACACGGGCGACGACCCCGCCGGCGTCTATGGAAACGTTTCGGAAAACTCGCCCGACTTCGACTTCGGAATAGAATACCGCGGACCGTTTAAAATCGGAGCCTCGGTGCGACACATAGTCTCGCAGCCTCCGAAATACAATCTGCCCAAACATTCGGTCAACATCTGGGCTTATGCCTCCGCGCGCTTCAATCTCGCGGAAAGCGTGAGCATCGAACCCGTGGCTTCGCTGCTGAGCAGCGAACTGTACAGAATCGAAGCGGGCGTCCTGATGTATTTTCTGAAAAACGAAAAGAAGGACGTCTATAACGATCGCTTCTGGGCGGGCGCCCTGTTCAGAACGGGAGAAGGAGTGTTCGCCCTGCTCGCCGGTATAAATATCACGCCGAAACTGCGAATCGGCTACTCGTTCGACTACGCGCTCGGCGACTTGTCCGCCATAGCCAAAGGCGGCACCCACGAACTCTTCATGTCCTTCCACATGAACAGAATTTTCTATAAGGACGAATCCTGTCCCGCCTACAAAAGCTACGCGGGGAAAAGACGCTTTTGAGAATTAGGAATTATGAATTATGAATTATGAATTGCCTGTCGGACGCGGGGAGGGCTTAGGAGTTATAGAGCCGAATGATAATTCTTAATTCTTAATTTATTGCAGTATGCAGTTTTTAGGGATGTGTTAGAAATAACTTATAAGGGATGCGGTTCGGGTTTTTAGCACACAGATATGACAGATGACACAGATTTACGCGGATTTGAATCTGTGTCATCTGCGTCATCTGTGTCATCTGTGTGCTAAAAAATTTTAGTTCCGCATATTCGCTAATCGGAAAATATCGCTAAATTTGCAAGTCAAAAACGGTTCTTGCTTATTTGTATGATATATAAAGAAAACATTTCTTGCTCAAGTAAATCGGGTACGGTTTCCAAAGTGACGGACGAAACGATAGCGGTGAATATAATGAATGTTTCGGCGTGTTCGACGTGTCGCGTCGGCGCGGCATGTTCGGCTTTCGACCGTAAAGAAAAAATTGTCCTCGTTCCGAATATCGGACAGGGGGTCGAGACGGGCGACACTGTAACCGTCTCTATCAGAAAAAATGCCGGGGCGAAAGCTGTTTTGCTTGCCTACGTTTTGCCGCTGATTCTCGTTGTTGTCGTACTGCTTTCGCTGTCGGGCGCCGGAGCGGGCGAACTCGCGGCCGGCATGGGGGCTCTGGCGTCGCTGGCGCTGTATTATTCGGCGCTGTACCTGTCGGGCAACAAGCTGAAGAACCAGTTTACGTTTCATCTGGAAAAAACAATTATAGATTAATGAACACGATAGCCTTCACTATTTTAATTTTAAGTTCGCTCGGCGTTTCGCTCGCGGTGATACTTTATTTCGTTGCCCTCAAATTCAAGGTTTACGAAGACCCGCGCATCGACCATGTGTGCGAAGCATTGCCGGGCGCCAACTGCGGCGGATGCGGATTTGCAGGATGCCGGGCTTTCGCCGAAAGTTTCGTGAAAAGCGCTGACGTTTCGGCGCTCTACTGTCCCGTTGGCGGAAGCGAGACGATGAACAAAGCCGCCGAAATTCTCGGCAAAACGGCTGCCGCCCGCGAAGCGACGATTGCCGTGCTGCGCTGTTCGGGAGCCTGCGAGCTTCGTCCCAGAACCAATAGTTTCGACGGCGCGCCGTCCTGCGCTGTAATGTCGGCGACCTATGCCGGCGAAACGGGGTGCGGTTTCGGCTGCCTCGGAAAGGGCGACTGCGCGGTGTCGTGCACTTTCGGCGCAATAGCCATGAACCCTGCGACCGGACTGCCCGAAATCAACGAAGAACTCTGCACTGCCTGCGGAGCCTGCGTCAAAGCCTGTCCCAAAGCCATCATCGAACTGAGAAAGAAGGGTCCGAAGAACAGACGGATTTATGTCGCCTGCGCTAATCGCGACAAGGGCGGCATTGCGCGAAAAGCCTGTTCCGTTGCCTGTACCGCCTGCACCAAGTGCAAAAAAGTCTGTCCGTTCGAGGAGATAACCATCGAGAACAATCTGGCTTATATCGACGGCAGCAAATGTCGCTTGTGCAGAAAGTGCGTTCCCGAATGTCCGACTTCGGCAATCGCGGAACTGAACTTCCCGCCGAAGAAAATCACTGAAAAAATCGTCGCCGGAGAACAGGCGCAGAAAAACTGAAAAAATTATTCCGATAATGATTAAAACATTCAAAAGAGGAGGAGTACATCCAGACGACTGTAAACTTTCGGCCGACGCGGCAATAGTGCCGGTCGCTCCCGAAGGAACGGTACAGATATTTCTCGCCCAGCATATCGGCGCCCCGGCAGTGCCGGTGGTGGCGAAGGGCGACAAGGTTAAGGCGGGGCAGCTTGTGGCGAAAGCTGCCGGATTCGTTTCGGCGAACATTCATTCGTCGGTTTCCGGCACCGTCACGATGATCGACAAGGTTGCCGATCATCTGGGCGTGCGGAGGGACGCGATAGTGGTGAAGGTCGAGGGCGACGAATGGCTGGAAAGCATTGACCGCTCGCCCGATACGCTGACGGAGATTCGTCTTTCGCCGGAGGAAATAGTGCGCAAAATTGCCGAAGCAGGCATCGTGGGTCTGGGCGGCGCCGCGTTTCCCTCGCATGTGAAACTTTCGCCACCGCCGGGGAAAACCGCCGAATGTCTCGTGGTGAACGCCGCCGAATGCGAACCCTATCTGACGTCGGACTACAGGGTGATGACAGAGCACGCCGAAGAACTGCTCGTGGGAGTGAGAATTCTGATGAAGGCGCTGAAAATCCGTCGGGCGTACATCGGCATAGAGACCAACAAGCCTAAAGCCATCGAACGCTTGCGCTCGCTGCTCGCCGCCGAAAGCGAAGGCATAACCGTCGTTCCCCTGAAAAAGAAATACCCGCAGGGAGGCGAAAAGCAATTGATACAGGCTATCACGGGCAGAGAGGTGCCTTCGGGAGCCTTGCCGGTCGATGCGGGCGTCGTGGTGCACAACGTCGGAACCGCCCTTGCCGTCTATGAGGCGGTGCAGAAGAACAAGCCTCTGATGGAAAACGTTGTGACCGTCACGGGAAAACATTTGTCGGCGCAGAAAAATCTGCTTGTCAGGGTCGGCACTCCGGTTTCGCGTCTCATAGAGATAGCGGGCGGACTGCCCGAAAGCACGGGCAAGATAATTCTGGGCGGCCCGATGATGGGCAAAGCCATAAGCAATATCGACGCGCCTACGCAAAAGAGCACTTCTGCCATTCTGCTGATGCACGAATCGGAATCCCGCCGCGGGCAGCCGTCAGCCTGCATCAGATGCGCGAGATGCGTCACTGCCTGCCCGATGAGTCTTGAACCCTATCTGCTGAAACGTCTTGCGGAACGCAGCATGTTCGACGAACTCGAAAGCAACGCGGCTCACGACTGCATCGAATGTGGATGCTGCATATATTCCTGTCCGGCGAATCTGCCTCTGCTCGATTACATCCGGCTGGGTAAAGCCGAAGTGTTGAAGAGAAAGCGCAGCCGAGCGGCGAAGTGATTTCAGGAAGAAGAAAGACGCAAAATGAATCACGCGGATTATCGCTTTCGATAATCCGCGTAATTTCTAACACGCCCCTCAGTAGGATTCGCCCATGGCTTCGAGATTCGCCATTGCATGTTCGTTGCCCTGTTTCGCCGCTCTCCGGTACCATAGGATCGCCATTTCGCGATCGTTGAACACCTTTTCGTATAACACGCCCAGATTGTTTTGACCGAGCGAGTTCCCTTGTTCGGCACTCTTCATGTACCATTTTCTGGCTTCTTCGTGGCTTTGCTCGACGCCGTAACCCTTTTCGTACATGATTCCGATATTGTTTTGAGCCTGCGCATGTCCCCTGTCGGCGCTCTTGCGATACCACTTCAGGGCTTCCCCGTAGTCGGCGGAATCGACGCCGAAACCGTATTTATACATATAGCCCAGATTGTTTTGAGCGTCGTCGTTATCCTGTTCGGCGCTCGCGTGATACCATTTCAGGGCGTGTTTGTCGGCGTCCGCGTATTCTGCCGAATCGATGCCCTCTCTGTGATTGTACATGTAGCCCAGCTGACATTGCGCCTTGTCTATTCCCTGTTGCGCACTCTTTCTGATCCATTTTACGGATTCCTTATGGTTCTTGTCCAGTCCGCGTCCGTGGTAATACATCATTCCGAGATAGTGCTGCGCCCACTTGTGACCTTTTTCGGCGCTCAGTTGCATGGGTTTTGCAGCTTCCTCGTACTGTTTTTTCCGGTAATGCTCCCAAGCCCTGGACCATAGTTCGTCGCCCGTATCCGCTTTCGGCGCTT
>JAITHX010000184.1 GCA_031279735.1 Prevotellaceae bacterium | reverse complement strand
CCGATTCAGACAAAAAGCGACAAATTGGAATACACCCCCTGCTATCCGGTCCGCCCGCCGTTTGTAGAGACGTGGCATGCCGCGTCTCTGGCATGCCGCGTCTCTGGCATGCCGCGTCTCCGCTATTGCGTCTCCATGCCGCGTTTTCTATTTTCAACTCCAGAACTCCGGTAGTGGGAAATACTTTACGTCTAATATATACTGCTTTATAAAAAGCATATCGCAAAGTGATACTGTCGCAAAAACAGCGCGAAGAGTCGGGGAGCATTCGGCAGATGGAAAAGATTGCGGGTCAAGCCCGCAATCTTTTCCATCTTTTGCAGAAAAAATGCGACAATCCGGTTTGCGAGACTTCTGGAGTTCTGAACTCACGATTTGAACGCGACGGAAGTATAAGTTATTTCTAACACATCCATTAGGAGTGATAGCGTCCGACAGGCAATTCATAATTCATAATTCATAATTTATAATTCATAATAACTTTTTCCCGTTTCAACTGTTACTTTAATGACAGGAGAAATATATGACAGTTTTATTATTGAAATGAAAGGAAAAAGTAGCAAAAGGTTCGCGCTTCTAGTGGAGGCGCGGACATGTATTGTTTTGTTCCTGATGTTTGCCGCCAATGCTGTTGCGGCGCGGAACAACGACATTACGATTGGAACTCCGGGACTGCTGACGACAACCGCGCGTGCCGACGGCAAACTTGCCGTTTACAAAAACGGCGCAATACAGTTTGATGAACTCGACGACTGGTTTTGTCTCCGTATCGAACAGAACATCCGGCCGAACAGACCGACAGTTGCCTATTATCGCACGGCAAGCGATCCGGAAGCCGGATATGTCAATTTCACGCTTGCGGATGTCGATTCGCACTCCGCAGGCCGACATCAGTTTGTCACCAAACGCTGTTCCTCGCAGTTTGAAGGCAGGGATTTTCACGTCGATTACACTATGAGTTACGACACTCTGAATCCCGAAATAGTCGTAATGAGCATCCTTATCGACGCTTCAAAACTTTCGTCGAGTGCGCGCATCAAGTTCGCTTCCGGATTCGACGCCAAGTTCTACGGAGGATGCGATGCCGGAGGCGCTTTTATATTGCCGGATAAACGGCGTCCCAACAACTACAATTACACGAATACGTTCGTGCGTCTCGGCAGCGATGTCATCGCGAAGCTGAATTTCTTCGGCGGCAAAAGCGTGAAGGGAGGCGGACAGGTTATGGGTTTTCTCACTATGGACCGTGCGTTTTCAGGCATTTCCGTCACGACTTACACCAATACGCGAGGACGTGTCTTTGTGCGCGACAACGTGTTGAACGATATGGATTTTCATCCCACCTACAATTTATCCGGCAGCCAATGCCGAAAAAACTCGGTTTATAATCTGGGCGTCGCTCATTCCTTCAGCGATATTCGGGGAGGCAGAACCACCGCATTCAAGTCCGGCTTGCTGTTCACTGCCGAAGTAACGGGCAGTCTGGACTATTCGTGGACATCCAGCATGGCAGTTGACGCGAAAGATACTGTGGTGAACATCGCCGGCACGGTCGATCTGAACATAGACTACACCAACTACACTAACGGCGACGTAAAAGATATGGCTTTCGACATAGATCTGGACGGACTGAAAATCGCCGGACCGTGCCGGCATCCCATGCTCGGCGGCAGCTTCAACTGCATCGCCGGTTCGGGTACGTATGGAATCAGAAACGGATTCCACAATTCATGGATTCTGGACATCACTGTCCCCGTAAGGGCGGAACACTCCGGCGTGTACACTATCGACCAGGGTTCGGTTTACAACGCGAAGAAAACACTCCCGCTGGGGTCGAAGGCTACGCTTACCGTTATGTCCGAAGCGAACTTCAATCTCTCCGCCGCCTATCCGGTCGTTGGAGGCACAGTGCCGGCGAGGGTGGAACTTCCGGCAGGAACGAGCGAACTCGGCGATACCAGAGTATTCCTCCGGTATGTCGGTGACACGGCGCTATTTTCGCCGCGTCCCGATACCCTCGTCATTCCGGCGGGAGCAAACTTCGTCGAGTTCCCGCTCAACGTTTCAAACGTCGTCAGCGCCGACGCGAAAATGAACGTCCTGATTGAGGGAACCGACAATCGCTACATCCTGCCCGGAAAAACCCGCGATATGCGCATAGTAGTCTGTCGGGCAATTATTGCCGACGATGTCGCCGCCTGCTCGCTCCCCGCCGGACAGACGCTCATCGACCCTCTTGCCAACGACCTCATGCTCCCCTGCGACAGAAGCCTGATAAAGATCGATACCGCCGACGTGTGCCTGCGGCGGGGACGCATCACGATCAACCCCGACAACACGATTACCTACATCGCCGACCCTGCGGCGACGGCGGGCATCGACAGCTTCCGCTATGCGATCAGCTGCCCCGGTGTCGCGGCGATTCCCGAATGTAACAGCTCGGCGCGGGTGCGCATCGTCGTTCAGCGCGCCGTCCCCGAAAGATACATAGCCTGCAGCAACGCGGAAATCAATGTGGGAATGATGCCCGTTGCCGGCGTATCGTATCACTGGTTCGACGCTCCCGCCGGCGGACTGCCGCTCCGTTCCGCCAGCGATACCTGCACCGTGAGAAAGAGCGGCGCCCCGACCGACACTTTCCACGTGGAAGCCGAATACCGCGGCGAACGACTCCGGCGCTATCCGCTTGTTGTCGAGGCGAGCGAGTATTGCACCGCCGCGCCGTCGCCGTCGAGTTGCGCCGTCGCCGGACGGATACTGTTTGCCGAAGATTTCGGAAACAGCAGCAGCGGATACATGACGGCGAACGGAACCGGAACACACAACCTCATATATTCGACGAAGATAGGCGGACTGTGCGCCGGCACTCGGCTGAATTTCTCGGCGCGGGCAATCGGCATGACGAAGAATGGAGCGGCGGCAAACGCGCCGTATCCGCGAATGATCTTCACCGCGCGCGACCTCGCCTCGAATCGCCTGCTCGCGGAATACGCAACGGGCGACATACTTTCGGAATCGCCCCCCGTGTGGAAACTCTACGGATTCGGGTTCGCGGCGGTCGGCGATTCGGTGCTGCTGTCGATTCGCGTCAGCGCGCCGCAAAACACGGCTGCCGGCAGCGACTTTGCGTTGGACGATATAGAATTGCGCCTCTGCTCGCCCGCGCCCGTCCTGCATCCAGCCGCCGATTCGAGCGTGTGTTCCGGCTCGAACGTTCGCCTCGAAGCCTCGTATGCCGACAACGGCACATATTCCCGCCCTCTCGTTGTTCGCTGGGAACATAGTCCCGCCGGCGCGAAAGGCACGTGGACGGCGCGAAAGGAAGAACGCTTTGCAAGCGACACGCTTCATTCCGTTCTCGACATCGGCGGATTCAGCGCAAGCGACACGGGATGCTACCGGATACTCGTCGGCGACAGCGCCACAATCGACCGTCCGAACTGTCGCGTCGAACACCGCATGAAAATCGACACCGTCCCGCTGTTCGTCGCCGCCGACATACGTGTCCGTCCCCTCGTGGAGGAAATAGCCGGCAACGCGATCATCAAACTGTCGAAATACATTGAACCGGTCAACCTCAGATATGTGGAATGGAACAACTATCTCTCCCTCGACCCCGACATTCTCGACCTCTCCTCCGGCGCAATCGACGCAAGCCGATTGACGCCCCACGCCATCTATACCTACGGATACCGAGTGAACGCGCCCTGCAACACATCTGCGGGAAAAGCGTTCGTCCGACTCGATTCCTTCCCCGACCACAGCGGCAAAACAAAAACCTTAGTCGTGTGCCGCAGCGACAAATCAAGCGAATCGATCATCCTCGAAAACGTGGCGGGAGCAAGCATGGACGGGCTGTGGTCGAACAAGCGCTCCGACCCCGACAACGTGATAGGTAAGGCAATGACGAACAGCAGCCCCTATTCGGCGCATCTGTTCAACGCCCGAATAGCCTACATGGAGGCAAAAAACCCCGTCTATGACGACATCTATAACGGAAACCCCGCGAAAGTGCTCACCCTGACCCTCGAAATACACGGACAGCCGGCAGCGAGAGAACTTATGAACCTTAAAATAGTAATAATGGATTGAAATTAATTACGAATTACGAATTACGATCAATTACGAATTACGAATTACGAATTACGGCCGGCTTCGGACGTGTCAATTACGAATCAATTACGAATTACGAATTACGAATTACGGCCGGCTTCGGACGTGTCAATTACGAATTACGAATTACGAATTACGGCCGGCTTCGGACGTGTCAATTACGAATTACGAATTACGAAT
>JAITHX010000141.1 GCA_031279735.1 Prevotellaceae bacterium | reverse complement strand
GCCGGACTGCCGGAAAGAGGAATGACTGCCGGCGTCGCGAGGTTCGCGAGTTTGCCCGACAGTTTCAGATCGTCGAACGAGGGGAAGGCGCGGTTGTTGCCTGCTGTGCGCTCGAAGTAGGCTTTTGTGAATGTGTCGGGGTTCTGCGAAGCGTCGTACTGCGAGTTGTTCGACCATACCTGCTTATCCTGAAAGTTTTTGATGCAGCCAGCCATGATGCAGCCGCTCACGTTTGCGTCGCCGCGTTCGGCGTTGCCCTGCGCGTCGCCGCGTCCGCTGTTTTCCACTATCAGTCCGATGGGGTAGGAGGCTATCAGAGAGTTGAACACGCTTGCTTTCGTGTTGCGCCGCAGATGGAGGGCGGCTTGAAAGCGGGCATCGACCGTGCTGCCGTCCACGCCCGCTTCGTTGACGTAGGCGGCGGGGTCGGCTACGGGACCGAATAGGCTGAGGTTTGCAAACACACATTCGGTGAACGGAGCGTCGGGGGTTCCGTTGGCGTTGTTGTCCGATTCGATGCTGTTCGACGCTGACTTGTCGCCCCGTTTCGGGTCGCGGACGGAGAGGGCGAACTGTACTTTGCCGCTGTAACCGTTGTCGTTGTCGAAGTCGTCGTCCAGTCCGCGAAACGCTATCAGATGGGTGGCGCTGACGCAGCCGCCGAACCATTCGAAGGAATCGTCGCCGGAGTAAGAAACCTGAACGTGATTCACTGTGGTGCCGGAGCCGACGGAGCCGAACGTGATGCCATTAATCTCGTTGTCGGTCGAGTATTCCACTCCGGCAAACTCGCAGCGCAGGTATTCCAGTATGCCCGAATCGTCGGCATCGTTCGTGCCGCCGTGCTTTGAGCGTATGCCGCCTTCAACAGTCTGTTCGCCCATATTATTGCGGGCTTTGCCGAGGATGATTATTCCGCCCCAGTCGCCCTTGTTTCTTTTGCCGGCGGGCTGAGCTGAGGTGAACACGATGGGACGGGTTTTGGTTCCTTTGGCGACGATTCGCGCGCCGCGTTCCACAATAAGCGTCGCCTTAGTCTGTTTGTCGCCTTTCACCACCACTCCGGGTTCTATGGTCAGCGTGGCGCCGGCGGTGACATACACCCACCCTTTCAGTCGGTAGGCGTTTGGATACTTCAGGGTTGTGTTCTCCCTGATTTCGCAGGCGTCCGAGCCGTCGCCGAGGTCGAGAGTTTCGGCGGCGGGAGGGGGAGTGTCGTTGTTTGTGTCGCAGCCGGCAACGAACAGCGTTGCGAACAGGGCGGCGAACAGGGCAAGCGCGAGACTTGCGGGTTTCAATTTACATTTCATTGTTTTGAATATTTATTTTTTGAGTTTCATTTCCTGTTACAGGTTTTGCGACTAAAGACGCACGACTACGCCGAGCGACACGGATTGTCCCTGGTTGTAGCGTTTCGTGGTTTGCTGTCGTTTGTGTTCGGCTCCGTTCTTCACGAATTTGGGAAATTGTTTGAAGACGGTATCCTCGGCGAGCATATCCTTCACCGAGAGACGAATTTCCGCCGCGCCTATCCTTTTCGTCAGCGTGAGGTCGAGTGAATTGCGGGGCATTTCCCATGTATCGGGCACTGCGGCGTTGGTGTTTCCGTCGGCGCTGTAGCTTTTGCCGGTGCCTGCTATGCGTTCGCCGGTGCGGTTATAGAGCAGGGTGGCGCCGAGTGCGAGTTTCTCGTTGCGGTAGTATAGTCCGGCGTTGACCGCGTAGGGCGACTGTCCTTGCATCATTCGGTCGGGTTCGGAGACTACTTCGCCCGGCGCGAACTGCACGCGGCTCAGCACTGCGGTGGCGTTGGCAACCAGCGTCAAGTCCTTCAGTCCGATGAAGCCGAGGTCTTTGCGCAAATCCGCCTCGATGCCGGTGTTGTCGGCGCGGCGGGCGTTTTCGTTGCAATAGCGCAGCGAGCCGCCCATGTCGATGAAAGTCCATTCGACAGGATTCTGGAAGCGCTTGTAGAACACTCCGAAGCTCAAGGCGTCGCCGGCATCGGGATAGAACTCGTAGCGCAGATCGACGTTATCGATCGTTGCAGTTTTCAAGTCTTCCTTTCCGACTATTTCATTGAAGAGGTCGAAATCGTAGTACACTGCCGGCGATATTTCGCGCAGTTCGGGACGGTTCACCGAGCGTCCGTAGGAAGCGCGCAGGCGGTGACGGTCGGAGAACTTGTAGTTAAGGTTGACGGAGGGCAGCCAGCTCAATTCGTTCGTAACGCTGCTCGACGGCAGGGTGATATCGGGCGCGTCGGTGCGGTCGCGTTCGAGGCGGACATGGTGGTTTTCGAGCCGCAAGCCTCCGTAAACCGAGAGCTTGCCGACGGCGAACTCCGCGAGGGCGTAAGCGGCGGCGTGCATCACTGTTGCAGCGTAGGCGTGGGTTTTGCGGGTGATTTCGTCCAGATAAATCTTGTCGGCGGCGAGATTCTTCGCGTCGAGTATTTCCCCGAAGGGCTGGACGAGGAGAGCGCGGCGTTCGTCGTACGACAGATTGTCGTAGCGATAGATGAACTCTCTCGGCGCGTAGCTCCGGCGACGATATTCGCCGTAAACCCCGCTTTTAAAAGTCGTCTTCCGTTCGCTGCCGAACTCCCGCGCGAAGTCGGAGGAGAAGGATGCCGCATGATCGCGGAGGCGGAGGAAGTAACGCTTTATGTTGTCGTTTGTTGGCACGGCGGCGGGTATGTCTTCCCGTCCGCCGATGCCAGCCATTGCGGTGACTATGCGGCGGTCGGGTTCGTTCTTGCCGGCGTAGGAGTATCCCGCGCTCCATTTCAATGTGGAAGAGCGGTCGAGCGTGTGAGAGCCCGCAAGCTGCGCTCCGAAGGTCGGGCGGGAGGAATAGAGCATTTCGGTCTGACGAACAAGATACATGCTGCTCTGATCCTTTACGCCTTCGCGTTCGGTGAGGCGATTGCGTCCTGCCATATTAAACAAGCTTTTGAACTCGATGCGGGTTGCGGAGTTCAGTCTGAGCGACCAGTTGTGCATCAGTCCGACACGCACATCGTTGGTGTATTGCTGGTCGAGATAGTCGTCGAGATAGAGAGGGCGGTCGTCGTCGGCGGAATAGATTCCGAAGCGCGCGTTGTGCATGTTCCGTATGCTTTTGAAAGTGTTGTCGTAGCTCAGGGCTGTGATGTTTCCGAGAGTTGCGCCCGATTTGAGACGTATTCTGCGTGTCAGGACGAACGAAAAGCGCTGGTCGGGCAGAGGGTTCCGCTGTCTGATTTGCCATTCGTTGTTGAATCCGGCGCGGGTGAGGCGGGTGAGTTCGTCGCCGGTGCCGGCGAACGAAAGATGCGCGGGGACGCCCTTCATGGCTCTCCAGCCAGCGTCGAAGCCGAGCAGGTCTGCGCTTCCGCGAGGCGGCAGTCTCATTCCCCGAGCGATTGTCTTCACATAAAACCCCGTCGAGTAGCCGAACTCCATACTGTTCTTTTCGGGAGCTTCTTTGGAGGTGATATTGACGAAGCCGCCGGCGAAATCGCCCGGCAGGTCGGGAGCGGGCGACTTATAGATCATCAGATTCTCCATCCGGCTGCTCGGGATGATATCGAAAGGGAAGGCGCGGCTTTCGTTTTCGGCGCCCGACACTGCCATTCCGTTGATTCGCACGCTGCTGTAACGCGGCGACAGTCCGCGCACAACGATAAACTTATCGTCTATCACCGTGACGCCCGACACCCGACGCACAACTTCCGACGCTGTCCGGTCGGAACCTCGCGCTATCTGACCTGCCGAGACCCCGCTCGTCACCTGCGGCAGAGACTTCTGCATTGCGGTCATCGAGTTTTCGGTGTTGTTCCTCATGCGGGCGCTCACCAGCACTTCGCTGATAAATTCAGTTTCGGGATCAAGCAGAATGGTATCGCTGCCCGCCGGCTGGTCAGCCTCCCACTCCATTTCCACTCCATGATACGACAATCGTTTGAAACTTAATGTCCATTTCTCTCCCTTCATGCCTTCTATCCTGAAGCTCCCGTCGGCGGCGGTCAGCGCCCGGTGTTTGCCATTCTTCACTTCTATGCCCACTCCCTCGATGGGAAGGAGTGTTCTGGAATCAAGCGCGACGCCCGAAATATCGGTTGCTTCCGCAAAGAAGCTGCACAAGCTAAATATCGTCACAATCAATAATCTGCAACATAGTCCGCAATACTTTTTCATGTCTTTTTTCTTATGTTTCATGCCGCAAATGTATCCTGCAATTGTTATGAAGAAGTTACAAGATTGTTATAAAATTGTTACGGGGAGGGAGGGGGGTATAACAGCCGTATAACTATCGTATAACCGCCATATAGAAAATTTAACATTTGAAAAATGCAGCGGCACGAAAAAAATGTATAACTTTGCGGCGATTTCAGAACAATGTTTTTGAACAACGCTCTTTAAATTCTATTCTGCACTGAGCTATTCTCACTGTGACAGAAGAAGCGAATGTAACGACAGCTGAAACCGCAGCTTGCAAGTCCGAATTGCAAACGATTCGTCACAGAGTAGCGGAACAAACAACAGCTCCGATACTTTCCGAATCGTCGTTCGACGCCAGCCGCGCAAAAGAGGGCTAAATTTATCTCGAACTATAGCTAACATTAAAGGAAGTTGCATATCCGCCCCGAAAGGGGCGGCTGTGCAACGATAACGTGTAATTTCATTTAAACAACATTTAATCCAATATATGTCCCGTCACGGCAACAGAACAAACAAACCGAGTGAAATCTTTGAACTTGGCGCAATGTTTAACGTCAAGCTGAGAGAAATCAGACACGATGCCAATATCGCTTTGCATCGCAACTCGTATCGCCTCAACAGCAGCGGCGAAATAATCGAGCTGAATCTGTCCGCCAACAAAATCAAAAGAATTAAAGGATTGGAAAAGCTCGCCGCACTGTCGTCTCTGGATTTGTCGAACAACGAACTGCTTTTCGCAGCGGGACTGGAACACCTTGCCGAACTGAATACCCTGAATCTGTCGGGCAACAAACTCGCTTCGACAGAAGGACTGGAATCCCTCGCCGGACTGCGCTCCCTGAACTTGAAAGCCAATAAAATCGCTTCCGCAACAGGACTTGCTCCCTTCGCCCTGCTGGTCAGCCTGAATCTGTCGGGCAACAAACTCGCTTCGACAGAAGGACTGGAGAAAATGACGCGCATGGACAACCTCGACCTCTCGGCAAACAGCCTTTCCTCGACCGAGGGACTGAAAGAGCTGACCGGACTGAAAGTTCTGTGTCTTTCGCGCAACGAACTCGCCGAACTGAAGGGACTGGAGAGACTGACACAGCTGCGCGAACTGCAACTGGCGGAAAATCTTCTCGAAGAAGTGAAAGAGCTGTCCGAACTGTCCGGATTGACCAAACTGATTCTCTCCGGCAACGAGATCGCGGACATCACAGGTCTGAATCCTCTCGTCAACTTGCAGCTCCTTGATCTGTCGCACAACAAGATATTCGACATCCGCCCGCTGTCCGGAATGACGGAGCTGCGCGACCTGAATCTGTCGCACAACAGAATCGCTGACCTCGACGGACTGTCCGCTCTGTCCAAAATAGAGCGTTTAACTCTGTCGAACAATCGAATCGCCAAAGTCGCCCCACTTGCAGCCCTGACCCGATTGACACATTTGGATCTTTCGGGAAACAATGTCGCCAATCCCAAACCGCTGGATGCGCTGAAGCAACTGCAGTACTTGAACTGCGAAACAGCTCCCGAATCCGAATCCGAATCCAAAACCAAAACCGAAGAAAAACACAACGTTCATTCCTTCTATCACTACAAAACCAATCGCATCAAACCGAAAGCCATTCTCCAGCTCGAAAAGACCTACGGCATCGAACTCTATCACAACGATACCAAAGAACGGGAAAACGCGCCGCGAAATACTTATTCCGTTGATCCGGAAGGCGAGGTAATCAGACTGAACCTCGTGGAGAACAACCTCACCGAGATGCCCGACTTCAGCTCCATGCCAATGTTGTGGGAACTGAATCTGTCCGAAAACGACATCACCGAAATGCGAGGACTGGAAAGGCTTACGAACATGACCGACCTAATCCTCGCCAACAACCGGATTACCAAAATAAAGGAACTGGGCTACCTGCCGCGATTGAGATACCTGAATCTGTCGGGCAACGACATTAGCTGCATCGACGGCGTGGACGGGCTGCCCCGTCTCGAAGCCTTGCTGATGCAGAACAATCATCTCACCGGAATACAAATACCCGACAGTCTCTCCCATTTGCGCCTGCTCCTGCTCGACTTCAACCGCATCACCGAAATGAGATGGACAGAAGTTCTCCGAAGAGTCGAAACACTCTGGCTGTCGGGCAATAGAATCCGAGAAATAAAAAGCATTAAGAGATCGGTCGCGCTCAAAAACCTGAATCTCTCTCTCAATCAAATTGAAGAAATAAAAGGACTGGAGACCTGCCAGAATCTGGAAACTCTGTATCTGGCTTCAAATAAAATCACTGAAATAAAAGGACTCGACAAACTCTTCAGCCTCGGAGCGCTCTGTTTGCAGTGTAACCAAATCACGGAAATAAAAGGACTGGAAAATCTCTTCCGCCTGCATTTCCTCGACTTGTCGTTCAATCTGCTGACTTCGACAAGAGGAATGGAGGCGCTCGTTAACCTCAAAGCACTCAACCTGGAACAAAATCAGATAGAACGCGCGGAAGGAATGGAATCCCTGACAGAACTTGAAACCCTGCTTATATGGGACGACTTCCTCCGCAACCACGAACTGGTAAACGAAATTCAGAACCGGAAAAAATGAATAAGAAAATGAATAACAATCCGAACAAACCGAAAGAAATACTTAAACTGGAAAAAATCTGCGACCGCGAACTCCAACAGGTAAGGTCCAACGCTATCTTCTATTCCGGCTCGTACTGTCTCGACGACAATGGCGAAGTAGCGGAACTGAACGTCGCGGACTCCAATCTGTCCGAACTGAAAGTTTTCGCTCCGTTCAGCCACAGCCTGCGCAAGCTGATAGTCCACAGAACCCGCATCACCGAAATTGCAGACCTCGACTCGTTCTCCAAGCTGCAATATCTGAATCTGGCTAACAACTATATAAGCGAAATAAAAGGACTGGACGCTCTCGCCGGCTTGCAGGAATTAAACCTGTCGAACAACAAGATAGAAAAAATAAGAGGACTGGAATCGCTCGCATGCCTGGACACTCTGAAAATCGGAGAAAATCCCATAGAAGAAATCGAAGGGCTGGACACGCTCGCCAAATTGCAGGTTCTGGATATATGCGCCGCCCGCATCTCGGAAATAAAAGGACTGGAAAACCTTTCGAGACTTAAAGACATCATATTTTCGTCGAATTTTATCTCGTCGCTGAGCGGTCTCGAACATCTGATATGGCTGGAAAGACTGCTCATGTACCGGAACAAACTGACCGAAATACGCGGACTGGAAATGATGAGCATGCTGGAAATAATGGACTTGAGCAACAACGAAATATCCAGAATATCCGGTATCTCGACGCTCTTTTATCTCCGGTATCTCGACTTGTCGTTCAACCGGATAACCGACGCCTCCCTGCCCGCAACTCTCTTGATGATGGACGAGCTGCATCTCAATGGAAATGAAATACGCACAGTTCGCCTGCCCAAATGCCTGACCCAGCTGAACTCTCTGCAACTGTCTAAGAACTGCATCTCCGAAATACGCGAAGCCGACCTCCCCGACCAGCTGCAATTCCTTGACCTGTCGGGCAACAGAATCCAGCAGCTTGACCAATTTCGCATGTTCTTCAACTTGCAGGGACTAAACCTGAGCAACAACGCAATCAGCGAAATCAAACTCCCCAATTCTCTCGCGACACTCAAGGAGCTGGACATGTCGCAAAACAGCATCACTGAAATAAAAGGACTGGAAAGCCTGATACTTCTCAAGACCCTCAACCTTGCCGACAATCATATATCCGAAATAAAAGGGCTTGACACGATGTGCACTCTCGAATCGCTGAACCTCTCCGGCAACAAAATCTCCGAAATCAAACATCTAGACTCGCTATTCTCTCTGCACGAGCTTGATCTCTCAAAGAACAAAATCACTAAGGTGAAGGGACTGTCGGAGCTTACGGAATTGCGACGACTGGTTCTGTCGCACAACATGATAATTGAACTCTCGCTGCCCAGCACCTTCATGTCGCTGCGCGAACTCGTTATCTACGACAATCCGAAAATGGACGCGCAATTGCTTGCCACCCTGCAATCCGAACATTCCAGCAACTCCGGCAAACCCGAAGAAATACTCGCTCTCGAAACCGCCCTCAACATCAAACTCGAAGAATTCGGATACAACAACGCTCTGTGCCGAAACTCCTATCGCACCGACGACAATGGACGCATAACGGGACTGAACCTTGCAGGCAACAAAATCACCGAAATAAAACTGCCCGAAACCTTCCTCCATCTGAAGGAACTCAATCTGTCGTTCAATCTGATAAGCAAAATAAGAAACCTCGAAACGATGACCGAACTGCAAATCCTCGACCTGTCGGGCAACAATATCTCCAAAATCGAAGGTCTGGAATCGCTGACACAATTGAAGAAACTTGATCTGTCCCTCAATAAAATCACCGAGATAGAAGGTCTGAATACTCTGACCCGACTGCAAACTCTGATAATCTACGGCAACGAGCAGCAGGACACCGAAACGTTAAATAAACTGGCATTATAGAGGGTTATACGGCTCCGGTTCGGTTGATTTCGGTCGATTTCGGTCGACCGAAATCGACCGAAATCAACCGAAGCCCCATACCCCATACCTAGTGCGTCCAAAATACGGGGGCAAGTCTTAAAATCTTCCTCCCGTTTTTCACCGCGTTGCGGTGTTTTTTTAAACGCTAAGGGCGCAGAGGCTTCGCAGAGAACGCAAGGGCTTCGCGCCCTTAGGAATTGTCACGAAATAACTTGACTTTTCACCGTCGTGTTGCGGTTTCTCACCGCAGGGGGCGCAAGGGCTTTGCAAAGGACGCGAAGCCTTTGCGCCCTCTGCGAAGCCCTTGCGCCCTTTGCGGTAAAAAAACACTGCTATGCGGTGAAAAAACCGTCAATTTATCTCGTAACACTTACTAAGTTATTTCTAACATATCCCTAAAGCGGACATGGGGATGGGCTGGGAGCGACAGAGCCGGACGGCAATTCATAATTCATAATTCATAATTTTTGAATTCGTAATTGATCCGGAGTTATTCCGACGACGATTCCAGCTTCAGGAAAACAAAAAGCAGAATAGTGAAGCTTAGTAGCGAGGAGCCTCCGGCGCTCATATACGGGAGGGGTATTCCGACGACGGGCGCGAGGCCGATAGTCATTCCGATATTTATTGTGAAGTGGAAGAGGATGATCATCGCGACTCCGTAGCCGTACATTCGGGAGAATACTGTTTTCTGTCTTTCGGCGAGGATTATCAGTCGAATCAGCATGACGGCGAACATCAGTATGACGACGAACGAGCCGCGGAATCCCCATTCTTCGCCTATGGTGCAGAATATAAAATCGGTGCTTTGTTCGGGGACGAAGTTCAGCTTGGTTTGTGTTCCCTGCATGAAGCCCTTGCCCGTCAATCCGCCGGAGCCTATGGCTACTTTCGACTGATAAACATTGTAGCCTGCATCCTTTATATCGACTTTTATTCCGAGCATGTCCTCGATTCGGTCGCGGTGATGCGATTTGATTACGTTGTGATAGATATGGTCGGCGGAATAGATCATTGCCGACGAGAGGATGAAGAACAGCGCGCCATATACTTTCATGCGCTTGCCCTTGACGAGCATCCGGAAGAACGAGCCGATGATGACGAGAAGCACCGAGGCGACGAGGACTCTGTCGTAGCCCGCTTCGGTTCCCGACGCAAGTTTCCAGACTATTCCGATGCCCAGAAGTATCAGTCCGGGAATTAGCACCTGCCGGAAGGTTGACTGGTTGTCCGAGTTTTCGACGAAGAACACCGCGAACGATATGAGTGCTATGGCTGCCGTGATCCACAGCAGCGACAGCAGGAGCGTGGAGATGAACAGCGCGGTGATGAACGCGATAAACACCAGAATCCAGCCCGACATTCCCTGACGGTACAGAACGGGCAGAAAAGCCATGAAGACCAGCGCCGACCCCCAGTCGCGCTGGAGGAGTATCAGACCTGCCGGCACCAGTATCAGCGCGTAGGATTTCAAACGGTTGGCGAGGTCGGAGTATTTAAATTCGCGCGAACCGAACAGACGCGCCAGAGCCAGAGCCGTTGCGAATTTCGCCAGTTCGGAGGGTTGAAAGCGCAGTCCACCCAGACTGAGCCACGACTTGGAGGATTTGACCTCCAGTCCGATTACGAGAGTGAGCAAAAGCAGCGCGAGGGCAACTATATAGATATGATATGCGAAGACCGAGAAGAAGCGGCTGCTGAATATCATAATGATTATGGCTACGGCTGCGGAGATTGCCATCCATAGAATCTGCGCGCCGTGTTTTTTCGAGAAGTCGAACAGTTCCTGCGTGTCGCCCTGAGTGGAATAGATATTGGCGATTCCGAATACGGAAAGACCGAGATAGATCAGAACTATAGTCCAGTCGATTTTCTTAAAACTTGTAATCCTTTGTTTTTTCATATAGGGGATTGTTTGAGATGAGGTCGGCGTCTCTGACGGGAGTTTCGATGTGGGGACGCAATATTTCGCGTTTCAGGTATTTTTCCACCGCAAGGGAGCCGAGCGGGGCGGCGAATCCTCCGCCCGAACCGGCGTTTTCGACTATCACGGCTACCGCTATGCGCGGGTTTTCGCGAGGGGCGAAACACACGAACACCGAGTGACTTTTGCCGTGCGGGTTTTCGGAAGTTCCGGTTTTTCCGCACACTTCTATGTCGGGGATTCGGGCGCGCCAGGCGGTGGCTCCGTAGGTGCCGTTCACTGCCATCGACATGCCCTGAATCGTATAGTCGAAGTATTCTTCGCTGATGCCGCTGTGTCGTTTTTCGTAATGGCGCGGGATCACTCTGCCGCTGTCCTCTACGGCTTTGACTATATGCGGGGTGTAGAAGTGTCCCTTGTTTGCTATGATAGCCGACATGTTTGCGAGCTGTAGCGTGGTGGTGCCTATTTCGCCTTGTCCTATGGAGAGCGAGATAACCGAAAGAGAGTTCCAGCGCTTTTCTCCGTAAACCCTGTTGTAGTAGTTTTTGGATGCGATGATTCCGCTGCGTTCGCTGGGCAGATCGACGCCGAGCTTCTGTGCGAAACCGAAGCGGCGAACCTTTCCGCGCCATACGTTCAGGGCTGAATCTATTGCGGGATACTTCCGGTTGTCGAGAATTGCGCGGAACGTGTAGCAGTAGTAGGCGTTGCAGGAAACCATTATGGACTGTATGAAATTCACGGGCGAGAAATGCGCGTGACAACCCACTCCCCGTCCGTAGGGATAGCTTCCGCCGCAGGAATGTGAGGTGTTCGGCGTAATCACCTCTTCCTGCAAAGCTATCAGTCCGTTGACGAGCTTGAACGTGGAGCCGGGAGGCTGAGTTGACATTATAGCTCGGTTGAACAGGGGTTTGGCGGGGTCGTTTTGCAGACGGCTGTAGTTCTGCTGTCTGTTCAGTCCCGACAGAACCGCAGGGTCGAAAGTCGGCGAAGAGACTAACGCGAGAATTTCGCCTGTTGCGGGTTCTATCGCCACCACCGATCCGGCTTTGTTCTTCATTATTTCCTGCACGTATTCCTGCAGTTCGGCGTCGATGGAGCTGATGATGTTTTTGCCCGGTATTGCTGCCGAATCGAACTTGCCGCCCTCGTATGAGTCCACGATTTTGTTGCGGGCGTCGCGCAGATAGATGCTTACGCCCTTCTTTCCTCTCAGAATTTCCTCGTATGATTCTTCTATGCCGCTTTTTCCTATGTAGTCGCCGGATTTGTAGTAGGGATTCTTCCGGATGATCGAAGTGTCGACTTCCTGAATGTATCCCAGAATATTGCCGCCGACCATGCGCGGATACACCCTCATTGTTCTGGCTACGGAATAGAATCCGGGGAATCTGTCGGCGCGTTCGCGAAACACGGCGTAGGTTTCGGACGACACCTGCTTGAGGAAAGTAAAAGCCACGTAACCTTTATTTTTGCCGAGTTTTCGGAAAATCTCCTTTATTTCGGCTGTCGAGAGTTTGAAGATTCGGCACAGATCGGCGGTATCCACGTCCTTCAGTTCGCGGGGAGTGACCATAATGTCGTAGGTAGTATTGTTTTCCACCATGGTTTTCCCGTTGCGGTCGTAGATTATGCCCCGCGCGGGATATTCCACGTCATATCTGAAAGCGTTGTTTTCGGCGGTTATCTTATACGATTCGTCGAGCACTTGCAGGAAGAAGAGCCTTATCGACAATATCGCGATAATGACGGCAATGACCGCAATTATATTTCTTTTGGCTATCATTCGATATCTGCCCGATGTTTTCCCCGCAATTTCATTTCTTCATTTCTATCAGAATGGGACGCAGAGCGTAGCCTTTCTCCTTCAGCAGAGTCACTATGCCTTTGGCTTTTCCGAGGTCTTCGAGATGCGCCATGCCCACCGCCGCGAACAGAGTTTTGTCGCTGTCGATGAAGGCGGATATTCTGTCGCTCATGTTGATGTTTCTTATTTCGAGGAACACCGAATCGAAAAGCGGCGAACTCGAAGTCATCTTGAATTCTTTGTCCATGCGTCTGATCATGTCGAAGTCCTGACTCTTGTAAGCGTCCGACAGAGCGGAGAATATCTTTCTGCCGGCTTCGTGGAATCCCATGTTCTCCCTTTTGCAGTAGTCGTAGATGTCGGCGAGCGACCGCGCCTGTTCGCGGAGCGAAATCTTATCCACGACGTCGAACTGTTCGGCAAGGGTTTCGAGAGCGAAAACCTGTTTGCCGCGTTCGCTCGCGTATTTGTTCAGGTCTATGTCCACCGACTGCACGCTGAAAGGATTTTCAATCATCAGCAGCGGCTGAATGAAAAACGGCTTCATGTTCTTCACCATGTTGCCCATCATTTTGACTATGGGAATGTTCATTATCTCTCCGTATATTTCGGGAGCTACCAGTTTGTCGAGCGTGCTGTCGGGCGAAGCGACGACGGTACGCTGCTGTATTTCGAGAGGATTCAGAGCATTGAGGTCAACTTCGGGAGCGAAGCCGTCGCAAAGCTCCAGAGCGCGATAAACCGTTTCGGGGATTTTGAACGAGGAAGTATCATAGAAATGTATCGTACCGAAGAGATACGAGGGTTTGGAAAGTTTGTCGCCCTTTATTTCCCACAGAAGCGACGGTTTGGCGGAGGTTTTGAATTTGTCCTGACCGCTGCCCTGATTGAAACAGCTTAAAGAAAGAATAAATACGACAGTACCTTTAAACAAAAACACTAATCTTTTCATGATCTATCACAATAACACACACAATGTAATTCGCGGCAAAGGTAACACCTTTTTTTCAATTAAGAATAATTATCAATTACGAATTACGAATTACGAATTACGACCGGCTTCGGCTGTACGTCCGCAGTCGGACGTAATTCCTAATTCGTAATTCGTAATTGATAAGGGGTCTTATTAAAATTCCGGTTCAGACAAAAGCGACAATCCGGAATGTCTCGCGGAGCGCGAAAAGATAAAAAATTCAAAAACGACTTCCGCGGAGCG
>JAITHX010000136.1 GCA_031279735.1 Prevotellaceae bacterium | reverse complement strand
GTATTGCTATGTCGAAGCCGTTCAGCGCCGACGCGAATACGGCTATGCCTTCGGGGAAGTTATGTATGGCTATCGAGAATGCCACTACCATTCCGGTGCGGCGCAATGCCACGTTTTTGTTCATTTCTTCCGGTCCGCGCATTTCGTGAGGGTTGTTCGACGACGGCACCAGAAAGTCTATCAGAGCTATCAGCGCCATGCCTCCGAAAAACGCCGACAGCAGACAGAGCGTTCCCGCCTTTTCTCCGAACGCGCCTGTCAGCGCGAGCTTTGCCTGCGGAATCATTTCCATGAACGAAATGTAGATCATCACTCCGGCTGAGAAACCGAGCGACGCGCAAAGAAACTTCGTGTTTGTGCGTTTTGCAGTGAGAGCGATGAGGCTGCCTATGCCGGTCGAAAGTCCGGCGATGAGAGTTAAAAGCGATGCCGCGAGAGTTTGTTCCATGTTCGCGAGTATTGTTTTTGGTTATTGTTTGTGATTATTGTTCGAGGTTGTTTCCGGCGGATGTTCTTATTGCTGTTCCGCGCGAGGCGAGAAAGCGTTTCAGTTCCGCGATGCCGAGTTCGCCGTAGTGAAAGATGCCGGCGGCGAGAGCCGCGCTTGCGCCGGTGCGGGCGAACACGTCGAGAAAGTCCTCGCAGCTGCCTGCGCCTCCCGATGCGATGACGGGGATATTCAGCGCCGATGCTACGGCGGCGGTGATGTCGAGGGCGAAGCCGCTGCGCGTGCCGTCGTTGTTCATCGAAGTGAGCAGGATTTCGCCCGCGCCTAATTCTTCGAGTTTGCGCGCCCAGTCGAGAGTGTCGATGCCCGTCGGGGTCCGGCCTCCGTTGACGAAAACCTGCCATGAGCCGCCGGTGTTTTTCGTGTCTATCGCCGCCACAACGCACTGACTGCCGAACTCCGCCGCAAGTTCTCTCGCCAGCGCCGGATTCTTTACGGCGGCGGAGTTGATTCCGATCTTGTCGGCGCCGGCGCGAATCAGAACTTGCGCGTCGCCGACTGAGGCTACGCCGCCGCCCACCGTGAAGGGTATGTTGATTGCGGCGGCGATGCGCGTCACGAGTTCGGCCAGAGTTTTGCGCCTTTCGACGGTGGCGGTGATGTCGAGGAACACAAGTTCGTCGGCGCCCTCGCCGGCATATCGCGAGGCGAGTTCCACCGGATCGCCGGCATCCTTGAGGTCTATGAAATTTGTACCCTTCACCGTTCGTCCATCCTTGATGTCGAGGCAGGGAATGATTCGTTTCTTAAGCATCTCAAAGGAGTCGAACGTTGTCTATCAGTCGTGTCTTTCCGACTCTCACCGCAGTGCAGGCGAAGATTTCGCGCGCGTCGCTCCATTCGGTTACGGGAAGCAGAGTCGCCCCGTCAACTATCGCCACATATTCCGCCGCGAGTTCCGGCGTTGCGTTGATTCGGCGCTCCGTCTCGCGGCGGAGTTCTTCGGGCGATATTCCGCCTGCCGCCGCCGTCGTCCGCGCATCGAACAGCGCGCGGGAGATGTTCGCCGCCTGTGCGCGCTGCTCGTCGCTGAGCAGGACGTTTCGCGAACTCATCGCCAGTCCGCCGGCTTCGCGCACTATGGGCGCAACGACTATTTCTATCGGCAGTTTCAGTTCCGCGACTATAGCTTTGATTATCGCCGTTTGCTGAAAGTCCTTCTGTCCGAAGAACGCCTTGTCGGGGCGCGCGATGTCGAACAGTCGGCTGACCACCTGAGCCACGCCGTCGAAATGTCCCGGACGGAAGGCGCCTTCCATCACCTTGTCCAAATGACCGAAATCGAACGTGTGCGTCGCCTTCTGGCCGGCGGGATACATTTCCTCTTCGGAGGGAGTGAACACGATGTCGCAGCCGGCGTCGCGCAGCATCGCGCAGTCTCTTTCGGTCGAGCGCGGGTAGCGGCGATAGTCCTCCCTGTCGTTGAATTGCGTGGGGTTTACGAATATGCTCGCCGCCGTCACATCGCACGACGCGCGGCTCAGAGCAACGAGCGAGAGATGTCCCTCGTGCAGAGCGCCCATAGTAGGCACGAAACCTACGGTCGCTCCGCCGCCGGTTTCCTTATCGAGTCTCGATTGCAGTTCCGAAATACTTGAATATCTTTCCATGTTTGTTGATTTATAATTCATAATTCAATCTCCGCTCCTTCCGGAGTCACGATGTGCGCGCCGAGTTCCGGTGCAACGATATGCCCTATGATTTCGAATCCGCCGAGGTTCCGTATTTTCTCGTAACAGCTCAGGGGAACGGTGAACAGCAGTTCAAAGTCGTCGCCGCCGTTCATCGCCGCCGCGACCGCATCGTAGTTCAGTTCCTCGCACACGGCGAAAGTTTCGGCGGCTATGGGTATCTTTTCTATGTAAATCCGCGCGCCCGTGCCGGAACGCCTGCATATCTGCAATATTCCGGCCGACAGTCCCTCGTCGAGAGCTATCATTGCCGAAGGCGTCGCTCCGGTCGAGGCGAAGAGTTCGCGCATGTCGCTGCGCGCCGCCGGATGCAGCTGACGGCGGAGAACATAGTCGTAGCCGTCGAGTTTGGGTTGAGTTCCGGGCGAGGATTCGAATATGCGCCGTTCCCGTTCGAGAATTTGCAGCCCCATGCAGGCAGCGCCGAGACTGCCGGAGATGCACACGAGATCGTTCGTCTGCGCGCCGGCGGGAGAGCGGAGTTCGTCGGGGCGGGCTTCGCCGGTGCACGCGAGGCTTACGGTCATGCCCGAAGTCGAGGAAACGAGATCGTTGCCCGCGAGTTCGAGTTCATAGTCGAGGCAGGCGGCGCGGAATCCCCCGTAGAGCGTTTCCAGCTCTTCGACGCCGAAGCGCGAGGAGACGGCGAGGCTGACTGCGAGACGGAGCGGACGTCCGTTCATGGCTATGATGTCGGACACCACGGAGGTGACCGTTTTGTAGGCGAGGTGTTTCAGCGGAGTATAAACAGGGTTGAAGTGAATCCCTTCGACAAACAGCCCTGTAGCGACTATCTGCGCATTTTCCCCGTCGGGGCTGGAGGCGAAAGCGCGGTTGCCGACGGCGAGCGTCGAATCGCGCGCAAAGTCGAACTGTGCGTTCAGACGTTCGAGCAGGGCGGATTTCCCGTATTGCGATATTTCCTTCATCTTGCCTGACGGGGTTGACGGGGCTGACGAGGCTGACGAGGCTGTTCGGGTTTGTCGACCTTGTCGGGTTTGTCGACTTTGTCGACCTTGTCGACCTTGTCGACTTTGTCGACCCTGTCGGCTGACACGGCGACCTGCGACGCCGTTTCGTCGAAAGCGAATCCGAGCGCGTCGGTCATCGTTTCGGCATAGCGGAACGAAAGCCCTTCGAGGTATTCCGGTTTGATTTCGTCGATGTTCCTCTTGTTGTCCGCCGCGAGGAGCACGGTGGAGACGCCCGCGCGTTTGGCGGCGAGAATCTTTTCCTTGATGCCTCCGACGGGCAGGAGTTTGCCGCGCAGGGTGATTTCGCCTGTCATGGCGAGACCGCGCCTCACCTTCCGTCCGGTGAATATCGAGGTTATGGAACATAGCATCGTGATGCCCGCCGAGGGACCGTCCTTGGGTATGGCGCCTTCGGGGACATGGATATGAATGTTTTTCCGTTCAAACAGCTGTTCGTCGATATTCAGTTCGGCGGCGTGCGCCTTGACGTATTCGAGGGCTATGGCGGCGGATTCCTTCATCACGTCGCCGAGGTTGCCGGTGATTCCCATCGTGCCTTTGCCGGGGCTGAGACTGGCTTCGACAAAAAGTATTTCGCCTCCCGCCTCTGTCCACGCGAGTCCGGTGGTGACGCCGACGAAATCGGCCGATTCCGCCGCATCCTTGCGCAGTTTCGGGGTTTTGAGAATTCGCCGCACTTCGACGGAATCGATCTTGCGCTTGAACTTTTCGCCGAAAGCCATGGCTTTGGCTTTGCTGCGGGCTATCTTGGCAATTTTCTTGTCCAGTCCGCGCACGCCGGCTTCGCGGGTGTACTCTTCGATGATGGTTTCTATCGCCGCGTCGTCGAACTTGAGCGCCGAGGGACGAATGCCGTGGTTGGAGAGAGACTTGGGAACGAGATGCCGCTTGGCTATTTCGATTTTCTCTTCGGTGAGATAGCCGGGTATGTCGATGGTTTCCATTCTGTCGAGCAGGGCGGGGTGTATGGTGTCGATGCGGTTTGCGGTGACGACGAACATCACCCGCGAGAGGTCGTAGTCGAGGTCGAGATAATTGTCGCGGAAGGTGGAGTTCTGTTCAGGGTCGAGCACTTCGAGCAGCGCCGACGAGGGATCGCCCTTGAAGTCGTTGCCCACCTTGTCGATCTCGTCGAGGATGATGACAGGATTCGACGTCCTGCATTTGTTCACCGTCTGGATGATGCGCCCCGGCAGCGCGCCGATATACGTGCGTCGGTGTCCGCGTATTTCCGCTTCGTCGTGCAGCCCGCCGAGCGAGATTCGTCCCGAAGCCCGCCCCAGAGCGCGCGCGATGGACTTGCCGAGCGAGGTTTTGCCCACTCCCGGAGGTCCGTGGAGGCAGAGTATGGGCGACTTCATGTTGCCTTTCAGCTTGAGCACCGAGAGATATTCGAGAATCCGCTCCTTCACCTCGTCGAGGGCGAAATGGTCTTCTTCGAGCACAGCCTTAGCCTTGTTGAGGTCGGAATTGTCCTCCGAACATTCGTCCCACGGGAGGTCGGCAACCGCGTCGAGCCAGTTCAGCAGAACCGAAAACTCGCCCGAATTGGGATTCATCTTGGTGAATTTGACGAGTTCCCGGTCGAACGCCTCCCGAACATACTGCGGAAAGCTCTTCGTTTCGGCTTTCTTCCGAAGGCGTTCTACCTCGCCGTCAACCGGACTGTCGCCCAGTTCGCTCTGTATGGTTTTGATCTGCTGGTGCAGGAAATACTCGCGCTGCTGCTGGTCCATTTCCATGCGCACCTTTCGTTGAATATCGTTTTTGATTTCTATGAGCTGCCGTTCACGGTCGAGGAGTTCGAGGAGTTTGAGAGCGCGTTCCTTGAGGTCGCCTATTTCGAGGAGGAGCTGACGGTCGGAATAATTCTCCAAATCCACGTGAGTCGCGATGAAATTGATGAGCAGCCTGTTGTTTTCGATGTTTTTCAGCGCGAAAGCCGCTTCGGGCGGAAAATGCGCCGACAGCTGCATGATGCGCCCTACGGAATCCTTCAGCGCTCCCATTATCGCGTTGAAGTTCTTGGAACTCTTCGAAGGCTCCTTGTCGGTGAGCATCGACACGTCGGCGGTGAAGTACGGATCCGAATCGAGATACGCTTCCACGCTAAACCGCTGCAAACCCTGCAGCAGGACGGTTATCACGCCGTCGGGCATCTCGAATATCTTGAGGATGCGCGCAAGAGTGCCTATACGGTAGAGATCGTTGCTGTCGGGTTCGTCCAGCGACGAATCTCTCTGCCCCACAGTGCCAAGCAGTCGTCGCCCGGAGTATGCGTCCCGGACGAGCTTGATGGATTTTTCGCGTTCGACGGTGATGGGCATCACCACCGTCGGAAACAATATCGCGTTGCGCAGCGCCAGAACGGGCAGCGGCGGCGGAATGTCGTCGTCGGTGAATATTTCCGAACTGTCCTCATTCAAGGGAATGAACCCTATATGCTCGCCTTTTATGTTCGACGCAAACAATTTTTCAAGATCATGCATTTCCATATTTCCTTTTCCTGACAGATTGGCAGATTTTATGCCAAAATAACATTTTCATTTTCTTATTCTTATTTATCGAAGCCCGTTTCAGCCGGAACCTATCCCGATTAATTCGGATATGTTCAGCTTCTTAACCTGATTCGGAACTTGCAGCCCCGAATGACTCCACACCCTATAAACAACTATCGTTCCCGAAAAATTGCACCCGCTTCAGCCGATAATCTCTTCTGTCGGTTAAAAAGAGTATCTTTGCGCCGAATCAAGGCGATTTTGTCTGTAATAAAAAAAGAAATAAAATCATAGAATGAAAGTAAAAGTAAAAGAATCTCTATTTGAACATATCAGCCCTGATGTTTCACATCAGATTGTCAACGGCGACAGCCTTTCGGTTTTAAAAAAAATCGAAAATGGAAAATTTGACCTGATAATCACTTCGCCGCCGTACAATGTCGGGAAATCGTATGAAACAAAGACAAGTATTGAAAATTATCTGGAGACGCAGGAGGAAATAATAAATGAACTTGTAAGAACCCTGTCGGACAAAGGAAATCTTTGCTGGCAAGTTGGAAACTATGTTGACAAAGGAGAAGTTTTCCCGTTGGATATTTATTATTATCAGATTTTCAAAAAACACAAGTTGAAATTACGCAACAGAATTATTTGGCACTTCGGACACGGATTGCACGCTTCAAAAAGATTTAGCGGCAGATACGAAACAATTTTATGGTTCAGCAAAACAAATGATTATATATTCAATCTCGACAATGTGAGAATACCCTCAAAATACCCCGGCAAACTTCATTTTAAAGGAGAAAAAAAAGGATTGCCGTCGGGTAATCCTCTTGGCAAAAATCCCAGCGACATCTGGGTAATTATTGCTAACGATTGGGAAACGGCAATGTGGGATATACCGAACGTTAAATCGAATCACCCGGAAAAAACAGAGCATCCTTGCCAGTTCCCGATTGAATTAGTTGAAAGATGCGTTCTTGCATTAACAAATGAAAAAAGCTGGGTGCTTGACCCTTATGCGGGTGTCGGGTCAACAGTGATTGCCGCAGTTAAAAACAATAGGAACGTTGTGGGAATTGAAAAGGAGAAAGAATATTGCGACATTGCCAAACAAAGAATTATTGACTTTAACGAAGGCAAATTAAAAATCAGACCTATAAATAAACCTGTTCACAAGCCGTCCGGCAATGATAAAGTTTCTCAGGTGCCTAAAGAATGGCTGCATCTTGAATTGAAAAATGTTGATGGAAATATAACGGAATAGATCGTCAGAAATGAAAATAGCCCTGAAATATTCGCATTTGAACGGAGAAGAATATCTCATTGTTCATCATAAAGAACTTTACAAAGAAATTGTTGACACTATTCAAAGCATTGATGCGTCAAAGTTTCTGACTAAGGAAAGTCAGGAGAAAACTATGACGGGGAAGTTGCTTTATAGCCCGGTTGGACTGAATAAAACTTTTCATGATAAATTCAACGAACTTGGCTGGAATGAAAGCCGTTATCAATATTACATAACAACTGACCGGAAAATTTTTCCGGAATTAATTATGCTGCCATACGACAAACAGAAAGAATTTTTAATTTCAAAAGGTATTCAAACGCCGCTCTCGTCCTGCAAGCAAATAGATTTTTTAAAAGATCAGATTGCCGTTGAAGTTCAATTCGGCAAATATGCCTTTGTAGCATTTGACCTTTTTGTAAAACATTTGCTTTTCTATTCGGGCGGAGTGATAAACCTTGGAATTGAAGTTTTGCCAACAAAGAAAATGCAATCGCAAATGAGTAGCGGAATTGCATATTACGAAGGCGAAGTTTACAATGTTTTAAGACACGGCAGAAATAATCCTCCAGTTCCTCTTTTAATTTTAGGGATTGAACAAGATGATATAATTAGTTGAAAATTGAAAGTTGAAAATTATAATGTGCAATGAACACTGAACGATTGATTATTTTGAGAGCAAGGATGAAGGCGGCGGGTTTCGATGCCGTTGCGATAACCGGCATCGACCCGCATCTCGGAGTTAATGCCGTCGAATATCCCGACTATCTCAAGTATTTTTCCGGAGTCGGCGCTTCGGCGGGACTCCTTGTTGTGACGGCGGACAAGTCGGCGCTGACGGTCGATTCGCGCTACTATGTGATGGCGAAAGAAAAATTGCGCGATACTGAAATGTCGGTTCTGCTTGCAGCCGGCAGCTCTCGCGCTCAGGAACGCGGGATTATCGAACTCACGGCGCCGGATGCTGCGGTTGGTTTCGACGCAAGACGAATGTCGGCAACCGCGTTCGCCAAGATGCGCGACAGCCTGGCGCCGCGAATCGCGAAGGATGCCGGAGCGCTGTTTGCCGGATTCGGACTCGCTTCGCCCGCAGCGGCGAAGGTGTTTCTGTTAGACGCTGCTGTTGCCGGAGAAAGCCGGCGCGAAAAGCTCGCTCGTCTCGCGGCATGGTCGGAGAAGGGGGAAATACGGGTCGTTTCCGCGCTCGACGACATCGCGTGGCTGCTGAACATCCGGGCAACAGCCGGCGGATACTGTCCCGTGCCTGTCGCCCGGCTGCTGATAGACTATCCTCGCGTTCGACTGTTTTTGGCTGCCGAAATATCCGCCGCCGATGCCGCCGCGCTCGAAGCCGACGGAATTGAGCTGATGCCATATACGGAGTTCGCGAATTATGCGGCATCGGCAGTAGCCGCGCGCAGGGCGGCGGCGGAACCCGACAGGACTGACTTTGCGCTGTTCGAAATTCTGCGCCGCTCGAGCGCCGCGCTCAGAGAAGAGACCCGCCCCGAAGCGACGCCCGCCGCCATGAAAGCGGTGAAGAACGAGACCGAACTCGCCGGATTCCGTCGCTGCATGATTGCGGAGGGCGCGGCGCTGACCCGATTCATACGCTGGCTGACCGACGCGATGGATTCCGGCGGCGCCAGCGAAGCCGAAGCCGCGCAGCAGCTCGAAATCTTCCGTCGCGAAGCCTCGCCGGAATACATCGGACCGAGTTTCGGCACCATCGCCGCATACGGAGCCAACGCCGCCATGCCGCACTATCGCCCCGCCGCCGATTCCTGCGCAATGATTCGTCGCGATTCCTTTTTCCTTCTGGATTCGGGCGGTCAGTACGCCACCGGCACCACCGACGTCACCAGAACTTTTCACTTCGGAAACCCCTCGCGCGAAGAGCGCGCACACTACACTCTTGTGTTGAAGGGCATGATAGGATTAAGCACGATGGTGTTCCCGGAAGGCACATGCGGAACACAGCTCGACATGGCGGCACGACGACCGCTCTGGGAACACGGACTGAATTACAGCCACGGCACCGGCCACGGAGTAGGTCACATCCTCAACGTTCACGAAGGACCGCAAAGCATCAGGGCTGAATACAATCCGACCCCCATAATGCCCGGCATGGTAGTGTCGAACGAGCCGGCTGTGTATTTAGAAGGAAAGTACGGAATACGGATAGAGAATCTTCTTGCGTGTCGCCGTCACAGCGAAACGGAGTTCGGCTCGTTTCTCTCGTTTGAAACGCTGACTGTGTGTCCCATCGACACCGCACCCGTAATTCCGGAAATGATGACCGACGCGGAAATTGAATTTATTAGCGGTTACAATGAAAATTGCCGTAAAATTCTTGACAGTATAACAAATGTATAACTATCGCATTATTTTGTCCTCGCGTTCTCCCCGCCGCAGGGAGTTGCTGAAGGGATTGGATTTGCCCGTCGAGACGGCGGCAGACTGCGAATGTGACGAAACCTGTCCTGCGGGGCTGGAGCCGGAAGCAGGAGTGATGTTTATTGCGGAGAAGAAATCGGATGCATACCCGCGCACGCTTCTGGAAAATGAAATACTCGTCACGGCGGATACTATGGTACTGTTTCGGGGAGAGCTGCTCGGCAAACCGCGCGACGCCGACGATGCGGCGCGTATGCTCGCCGCGCTTTCCGGCAACAGACATGAAGTGGTCACCGGAGTTTGTTTGCGAAGCGCGCGCGAACGACGAGTGTTCTGCGAAAGCTCGTCGGTGTATTTCGCGCAGCTGACCGATGAAGAGATAGACTATTACGTGTCCCGATATTCGCCTCTGGACAAGGCTGGAGCCTACGGAGTGCAGGAATGGATAGGTTACGTTGCCGTCGAACGCATTGAAGGTTCGTACTGCAATGTTATGGGGCTTCCCGTTTCGCGTCTGTGGAAGGAGCTGAAGGATATGACGCGAAGTTCCATCCTTTGAACACTCCGAAAATCACGCCCGACAGGACAAACAGCGCCGGCGCCGCGACGAACGCCGCGACGACGTCCGTCAGATAATGCGCTTTGATATAGACTGTCGATGCCGTGAGCGCCGCCGCGACGGGCAGAACCGGAAGAAACAGCCGTTGCAGATACCGGCGGATGAAAGCGAGGGCAATCAGCGTCATTCCCACATGCGAACTCGGAAATGCTCCGGTGGGTTTTTCGCCCGAAGCCTGAATCGAGCGCATCAGCGAAGAGAAGAAATAGCCCTCCGGCACGCCGACATCCGCCGCCGGATAATGAAACTGCGGACCCTTTACCGGCACAAATACGAATATCAGATAAAACAGGAAAAACGAACACAGAGTGACGAACATCGCCCGTTCCGCCGCCGCGCTTCGCCTGAAATACAGCGATGCGAACAGCAGGAGGAATATCAGAAAATAGGAAAAATAGCCGAAGTACATCAGTTCCGACATCAGAGGCGACGGGCAGCGCGCCGAAAACTCCATTGCCGGCGAACATCCGAACAGCCGCCTGTCGGCAGCGTCGAACACCCAGTCGAGATTCGACACCAGCACTCCCTCGTTCAGATAATACGTCTCCGGATACCAATAGCTCACCATGGCAAACGGAAACACATAGCGTACAAATCCCGTCGCCCTGTTCGGAAATCTTTCCCCAGCCAGACGAATCAGGAACAATGCCGCGAAAATCGCCCCTCTGTTGAGCAGCAGCTCTGCGGCATTATCTATTTTTACAAAAAACGCCAGAATATAGGCGGCAGTCAGAAGCCCGTAAAAGAATGTGAGTATTTCAACGGCGTTAAATCGCTTCATGCTTTGAATTGAGAATTAAAAAGTAAGTTATTTCGGTTTCTCTGCGAAAATACCGGCAGTTTTTTGCTGCATGGCGAAGGTTCTTCACCGCGTTGCGGTGTTTTTTTACCGCAAAGAGCGCAAAGGCTTCGCAAGGGGCGCAAAGGCTTCGCGCCCTTTGCGGTAAAAAAACACAACGTGACAGTAAAAGTCAAGTTATTTCGTGACGACTCCAAAGTTCCGGCAACAGCGGAAAAAAAATCCGCTGCTGCGGGAAAAATGAAAAGTAACGCATGTAACGCACAGATGCATACTTGCGTATGAAGGGGGGCAATTCTAATTGTCGCTTTCTGTCTGAACAGGGATTTTAACAGGATTCAAAAGATTCGCAGGAGGATACCGGCGACAGGTATCGGACAGACTCGAATGCCTGCTGCCGGTTGATTCTTTCGAATCTTTTGAATCATGTTAAAATCCCGCGTCGGACAGAATTGAATCCGCGACAATCCGGAATGTACCCCGTGTGAACTTTGTCCGTGCGTAAGATGATGTTGTTTGCCCTGTTGCCGCGTGATAAAAAGATGCCGGAAAACCGGGAATGTTTGCACGGTCTTATTTCCGAAGTGCGGACGGAGGTGTCGCGCGGGCAGTCCAAATCACTCTTGAAGTAAAACTGAAAGTGCGGTTCGTTATTTAAGAGAATAATTGAGTTTACAGTCATATTTAACATACGCGGCGTTTGAGAAACCGGTACTTTTGCGACATGAACAAATAAATATAACAGTGTTTGCCATGAAACGTATTGAACTGATTCTTTTGTTGATTTCCTTTATGCTGCCGTTCGGAGCAGCGAATGCTCAATGCTCGTTTGACATTGAAACTGAAGTAACCGACGCTTCTTGTCCCGGTAACGGGAAGATTGTCGTGAGGCTGTCCTCTTCGGGGGAACCGATCACGCAACGCATCGTAAGGCTGAAAACCGGGAGCGGGATTGAGCTGTCGCCGGAAAGGACGGTGGACAATACCGCGTATTTCAGCGGACTGGTGCCGGGCGAATATGAGATTGTCGCCGACGCTGCCTGCGAGGGCGAACAGGCGGCAACACGGGGAGGTCGGGTAACCGTTCATCCGACGTATCATTTACCGTATGTCTATGTGGTTAGTGTCTCGAATTTTATTCACGACTGCGTGACGAAGGGCAGTATTGTCATTGACATCATCGGCGGGCGCGCTCCATACCAAATCATGACGGCGAACGACAATGGGGAGACTCTCACTTTCCTCATCGAATCGCCGGGACGACACGAAATATCCGGAATGTCGGCGGGCCTCTGCAACATTACCTTGACCGATGCCTGCGGTTCGTCGCCTCCGACTGTCAGAAGGCAAATCGACGAAATCGTCATTTCTCCGCTGAATACATTCGTGCATTCAATCAATAACTATTCCTGCCCGCATATATCGGGCAGCGTCTATTTCCACGTTAAAGACGGCGTCATTCCATACAGGATCAAAATAAAGGAGCATCCCGCCGAATACGGGGGACAGACCGAGTTTGTAACCGGTCCGGGGTATCCGTATATAGGTAACATGCCCGAAGGCGAATATGTTATCAGCATCGTCGACGGGTGTCACAGCTATGACGTCGAGCCCGAATTTACGGTCAATATCCAGAAGAAGGATGAAAACCGTGTGTCCGCGACTATCACTGAATACAGCGACTGCGATGGTTCGGGCGACCCTTTCGAGATTAAACTTCACGGCGGTGCCGCTCCGTACAGAATCGAAATGCTGGATGTCCCCGAAGAATTTAACAAGGAGCGAGTTTACGAAACCAACCAGACGGAGATTACGTTCTTCGGGTTTCCACTGGGCGACTATCTCATCGGGATTACCGACATGTGCAATGCCGAAC
>JAITHX010000119.1 GCA_031279735.1 Prevotellaceae bacterium | reverse complement strand
TGATAAAAGGTAGAAACTCTTGCGCTTTCAGTCCGAAGGCGCAGAACACAAATAATAATCCTAATAACCTTTTTTTCATAATAATTGTAGTTTAGTATTAAAAATAACTTTCAACTTTTTATTTTCTATTAAATTTTATCTTTCTATCAAAATAACATACACGTTTCAATTCGCAATACACAACGTGCTTATAGGGCGCAAAGATACTTGATATTTTTTTATCACGCAATTATCGAAATGAATTTTTTTGAAATTAATTTCATAGTCGTTTAAAATCAACAACTTCATTTGATCCATTCTCCGATTTCCATGTCGGAAATACTTCCCGACAGAAGATTAAAACGCAAAGCAGTGCGCACTTGATGCATTCCGTACACGCCTGCCGCGCCCGGATTCATGAAAAGCAGGTCGTTCGCCTTATCGTAAATCACTTTAAGAATATGCGAATGTCCCGCTATCAATATCCCCGGACGGTTCTGCAATATTCCCAGCACTCGAGGTCCGGAATATCTGCCCGGATAGCCTGCAATGTGGGTAATCGACACTTTCAGCCCCTCCGCTCGAAACTCCAAGACTTCGGGGTACGCCGAGCGCACTTCCGCATCGTCGATATTGCCGTAAACCGCCCTTAAGGGTTTAAAAGCGCTTATTTCGTCCGCCAATTTTAAAGAACCTATATCTCCCGCGTGCCAGATTTCATCGACTTCCCTAAGGAACTTCTTTAATTTCTCGTCGAAAAATCCGTGAGTGTCGGAGATGACTCCTATTCGCATCACTTCAATTTTGAATCACGCAATCATTGAATTTAACGTAAACTTCCCGAATATCCGTATCGATCGCCTTTAAACCGCTTCGCTGGAAGATTTCATGCCTCCCCACAAAACAATTCTGAAAAAAACCGGCATCACCTTTACTTCCATTTCCGATCCCAGGTATTTCAGGATTTCCAAGAACCTTTTCGACTTCAACCGCAACAGGGGGCACCCTTTTTAGTCTTTGCACCTTGCCCTCCCTTTCGGATTCGATTGCAGTCGAACGCATGCGACCCGGAGGCGGATGCGAACGGGAGCATCCTTCGCACGACGGGAACGTATGTCCCGCAACGGATGCACCCGATTTCTTTTCCGATAATTTTCTCATAATATATCCACTTTTTAGAACTAAATTAATATCTTATCTGATTCCCAAAAATTGAGGGGGAAAATCGCCCCCCCTTACCATGGGATTGGTTTCGTACTTTTTTTCGTGAGCACAATGTTCGCTTTCCCCGTAATAAACTTAAGAATCGTATTATCAATCAATTCATCTGTATAATTCGTCTGAACTTTCAATGCCGCCCTGACAAGCTCCCGTATTTCCGTCATTTGCGCAGTTAAAACAATTTCGTCATCGGATTTCATTCCTCCCCATAGGAAAATCATGTTGTCCAGAACAAAACGCTGATCCGCCCTTAAGTTATAAGGAAGCTCTCCTCCCTTATAATAAAAGGCAGTATCTATTTCCTTATGAATATGAATTGTCGTATCTACAGTATGACTTCCGACCGTAATCTTGACAGTTGTATCTTTGTCTATTATGATAAGAGTGTCAAAATACTTTCCCACCTCGAATTTCCCCGATTTGAACTTATAATCCAAGTTGGTATTAAACAATTTCTTCAAAGTGTCTTGTACTTTTCTAATGTCATCTTTGTATTGCGCATAATTGACATTAACCTCAATGTCAGGCTCCGTTTTTATTTCCCAAATCTTATTCGCAAGTTTTGAATTATCCAGAGCCGGATAACCAGGATAAGACGCGGAATTTTCCTCTTTTTTGCTACATCCTTCGAAGAGAACGACAGAGGATACACAGCATAGGGCAATGAAGCCCAACATAAATTTTGAAATTTTTCTCATAACTAACATTTTTTATAAAATATTTAATAATTTTTAACTTTCGCAATCACGGTGCAAAGGTAATCACTTTTTTTGATCTACACACATTTTCCCGAAAAAAAGTTTTTCCACTTTTATTTTTCGGGTATTATTGCTGCAAATAACATGCCACGCTTGCTTATTTTCCATCAAAACAACTAAAAGAAGATTAAAAAATGATTCAGCGCGCTTTCGGATTTTTCAGTTCCTCCAAAAGCTGCGACAGGCACAATTCCCTTTGACTCTTGTCGTTCATATTCTTCAGGAGGAATTTTTCGGAAGCCATTTCGTTTTCGCCGGCAATCACCACGAAAAGAAAGCCTGCTTTGTCGGCATATTCCATTTGTTTCTTCAATTTCGCGGCGTCGGGATAAATTTCGGCCGCAATACCTTCGCTCCGAAGTGCGCGCACTGCCCGCAGCGAGTATATTTCCTCCCTGCGTCCCATGTTCGCGAACAAAACCGAAGCCGTCCTCAGCGAGCTTTCCGGAAAAAGATTCAGCATGGTCAGGATGTCGTAGATGCGGTCGGCGCCGAAGGAAATTCCCACGCCGGAGACATCCTTCAAGCCGAAAACTCCGGTAAGATTATCATAGCGTCCGCCGCCGCAGACGCTTCCCATTTCAACGCTGCGGGCTTTCACTTCGATTATCGCGCCGGTATAGTAGTTCAGCCCGCGCGCCAGCGAGAGATCAAGTTCGACCGGAGCGGAGATGTCCAATTCTTTAACATAGTCGAAAATCGCTCGCAGTTCGGCTACGCCCGCCAAACCCGCTCCCTGCTGAGCGGAAAAGATTTTTTCAATCGCGTCGAGCTTTTCCCCGTTGTCGCCCGACAGGAGAAGAATAGGCTCCAGAACGGCGATTTGCTCCGGAGTTATGCCTCTTTCGGCGAGTTCTCCCTTCACGGCGTCCAAGCCGATTTTGTCTATTTTGTCTATTGCGGCGGTTATGTCGGCGAGGCTTTCGCTCCGCCCCATCAATTCGGCTGCTCCGGCAAGTATTTTTCTGTTGTTGAGTTTAATTACCACGTCGATGCCGAGTTTGGCAAAAATCGCGTCCGTCATCTGCAAAAGTTCGGCTTCGTTGAGCAGGGACGCGCTGCCGACAACATCGGCGTCGCACTGAAAGAACTCCCTGTAACGTCCCCTCTGCGGACGGTCGGCGCGCCATACGGGTTGAATCTGATAGCGTTTGAAAGGAAAGACGATTTCGTTCCGGTGTTGAACCACGTATCTGGCAAAAGGCACCGTCAGATCGTATCTCAGTCCCTTTTCGCTTATTTTCGCGGTCAGAGCAGGAATTTCGTCCTCGTTGAAAAGCTCGCCCGGAAGATTTTTGAGATAATTCCCCGAATTGAGAATTCTGAACAAAAGTTTGTCGCCTTCGTCGCCGTACTTTCCGGTGAGAGTCGCGAGGTTCTCCATAGCCGGAGTTTCGATGGGAAGATAGCCGTAGAGTTTGAAAACGTTTTTAATGGTGTCGAAAATATAGTTTCGTTTCGCCATTTCTGCGGGAGAATAGTCCCGCGTGCCTTTAGGTATGGATAAAGCCATTGTGATTATGCATTAATTGTTTCTGAACAAGTGAACGAAGCCCGTGTAGCGTTTTCCGTCGTAGGTTTTGTCGTCCCAGCCGTCGCCGCTTATTATATAATAGTAAACGCCGGACGAACATTCGGAGCCGCTGCCGTTCACCTTCCCGTTCCAGCCCTCCCAGTCGGAAACCGCTCCGCTGTATTTATAAACGAGCTGCCCGTTGCGGTTGATTATTTTGAGTTCCATAGCGTTCATCGAAACTGGACGCTTGGACTTCACGAAAGTGAAAACATCGTTGCTGCCGTCGCCGTTGGGCGTGAAAGCGTTGGGAAGCGATTCGGGGGCAAATTCCGAAGGGGAGACTTCCACGACATAGTCGCGGGCGCCGCCGTCGGACGCCGTTGCGGAACTGACGGCGATGCAGCCCGTCCGCGTATTTTCGGCGGTGAGCCGCACCGGATATCGCCCCGGCTTATAGACTATTTCCTCAATAACGTCCTCCGTGTCGAAACGCCACAGGGTGTCGTTGACAAGAAAATTAACGTCCTGATTGTTCAATCCTATCCAGCGGTATTTGTCGGCGTTGATGCTTTTGTTGTCGAGCTTCATTCGCCACAATGCCTCGCCCTTGAGATTGGTTGTCGGAGAAAATATCCCCGACTTGTCGGCTTTGAGAACGTCGAAAGCCGCGTAAACACCCATGGGCTGGATGCGCTGGGTCTTGTATTCCTTCGACTTATTGCCGAAAACATTGGTTATCGTCGCCGTGTAGGAGGCTTCCGCAAAGGGGGCGCGGAGCGAATTGGAATAGCTCGCGCTCGTTTTCCATGCCTGAGACATTCCCGATGCGCCGGCGTAAATATCCGCGTCGGCATCCCACGCAACTGTGAAAGTATTGCTGATAATGCGTTCCATGACATCGTCAAGGCGGCAGAAATCAAAGTAATAGTAGGTGGAGAAAAGGCGCCCGCCGGACGAGGGGTAAAGCGTAAACGTCAAATGGTCGCAGTTCTGAACGTGCACGACGGAATCTATTCTCACATCGTCGCGGAAGACCCAAGTCCTGAATGTGTCCGAGAGCTTGCCGTCGTCATAGACGAGCATATACCCGCCCTCCGCAACAGAAACAAGGGTTGACTCAGGAACGTCCCTGTCGGTTTCGACCGGAACGGGATCAATATTTCGGGTCGATTCGTCGAAACGATACCACGTGAAATCGGCGGTATCTTTGCCCGGAGTGCGCGCCCTGAGAGCCGGAACGCGCTGTGACGATGCGAAGAAAACAAAAATGAAAGTCGAATCGCCGGCGGCAGGATTAGGCACCGTGCGAGCGTGATCGGCACCGACATGCATGATTTGAGCGTCGAGCGCGCACACCGACGCGAGGATCGGAAGAAACGGCAGAAAACACCTTGAAAAGTTCATGTCATTTTCGTCTGATTGTTCGCAATTTCTTCACAACTTTCAGCAGAGGAGCCACGTGGCGTTCGATTTTCTCGGCATAAATATCGCTGATCTTTATCAGAATGCCCGTTTCCTCCACTTCGCCGAAACCATGATTCACGGCTGTGCCGAAAACCTTCATCGAAGGAGAAAGATTCATGTAGGAATTGATGAGCGGCGGAATGTTTTCGCCGAACGAACGCACCGCTTTGGAAAGTATCCGGTAGTCGTCGCGGTAGGTTTCGCCGACGAGCAGACTGTTGAGCTTGTCGATGTCCGGTTTGGTTTCCAGCGGAGTGATCGGACACACCAGATTCTCCTCGTCCGAAAAATGTTTCCGCAGAAAATACAGAAGCATGTCGCGAGCTTCGGTGTTGAACGTTCCGTACATAGTGACCTTTCCGAGAAAGAACTGCATGTCGGGGAACTTCACCACCAGCGCGCCCAGACCGTCCCAGAGATTGTCGAGAGCGTAAAGCCCCTTACTCCGGAGCTGAGTGGTCTGATAGTTTGGCTGCACAAAGGAACGGCCAAGCTCTATGGTGCGGGGCAGATAGTCCTTCACGAATTTATCGGAAAACCGGAAGAGTTCCGATGTTGCCAGATTGCCGACGGAAGAGATTCCGTTGCAAACTATATATCGGTATCCGCCCAGTATTTCCCTTGCTTTGGGGTCCCAGACAATAAGCTGAGAGTAACAGTGATCCTCCGAAACGTCGAACTCGTCGATATCGACGCTCTTTCCCGTTCCGCCGCCCGCCGAACGGAAGGCGATTTCGCGCAAGCGCCCTATTTCGCGCATGATGCTGGGCGAATCCCTGTAATTGACCACATAAAGCAAATTCCCGCCATTGTTCGTATGTCGCAGGAACTTGGAAGGGGTTAATTCTTTCTCTATCGACTTTTTATCGACGGGAGCTATAATAGGCTGCATAAATTTGTATTGAATTGTGTTATATTTTTGTTGTATCACGAATGTTTTAATATCAGACCCACAGAAGCTATTCCGTTCAGACTTTCCTCGCGCATTCCGTGCCTGAACGATACGGTGTATGTGCCGAGCATGGGAAAAACGATGTTGTTCCGGTAGTAAAACGTGTTTTCCCGGTATTTGGAAAACATGCCCCCCGCGCCAGTCCATTCGCCTGAATCGTAAGCCAGAGCATAGTTGAGCGTGTCGCACATCTCCCGACCGTCGGGAGCCTTTACGTTCACGAAGAGATACAGATTTTTGTAGGCGTAGTCGGTTCTGTTTCTAAGATTTACCATAAAAGCGAACACGGAAGCCGTGTCGTTCACGGGGACTTCAAAGTCCAGAACTTCGTCCTTCCGCCAGCCGTTCGGATCAACGGTTTGACTGCGACTGAAAAGCGACTCTCTCTCGCCCCCGCCGCAGGAAACGCAGGAAACCGCCATCAGCAAAGCCGCAACGCTAAGAAACACTGTTCGTCCCATCGTTTCCAGCATTGTTTTGCCCGCCGTCGCCGTCGTTTCTGCCCCTATTCCGGTTTTTTCTGTTCCGGTTATTCGATTTGCTCTGATTCGGATTCTGGTTCGGATTCGGATTCTGGTTCTGATTCGGATTCGGAGCCTGATTCGGATTCGGATTCGGATTCTGAATGCGGGGTCTCGGATTCCTGTTCGGATTCTGTCCCTGATTTCGGGGGCGACTGTTGTCCCTCTCTCCCGCAAACTCGCGCGGTTTTGCCTGCAAAGGCTTGTTCTTCCTATTGTTGTTGTTCTTCCGCTTCCTGTTTCTGCTCGGATCGAAGCGCGTCAGACTGTCCTCGCCCACAGCGCTTTTAAACTCCGACAACTGTTCGTCGTCAGCCGCCGTCACGTACATTTCCGGTTTCCTGCCCGCGCTGTTGCTGCTGATCATCTCCCTGACCCGCTCGACCGTGACCGGGAAGATCTTGGGATCATCGCCTGACGAAAAATACATGACTCCCTTCAGCACATCGGTTTTCTGGAGATAAATCGTCCCCGTAGCGGTTTCTATCTGTTTCACCTTCGGAAAAGCGTCCCATGCGTCGATATAAGTGTCGAGTTCGTAATTGAGACAGCATTTCAACTTGCTGCACTGCCCCGCGAGTTTCAGCGGATTGACGGATATTTCCTGACAGCGAACCGAATTGGTCGATACCGAAACGAAATTGCGCATCCATTGCGCGCAGCACAACTCTCTGCCGCACGGACCAATCCCCCCTATCAGCCCCGCCTCCTGACGGGCGCCTATCTGCCGCATTTCCACTCTGATTTTGAACGTTTCCGCCATAATCTTTATCAGTTCGCGAAAATCAACGCGCTCGTCGGCTATATAATAGAATATAGCCTTCGTCCTGTCGCCCTGAAAATCCACGTCGCCTATCTTCATGTTCAGCCTCAGCGAAGCGGCGATTTTCCGCGATTCGATCATCGTGGGATATTCGAGAGCCACCGCTTCCTGCCACTTTTCTATATCCGCCGGACGCGCAATGCGGTATATCTTTTTCAAATCGGGATTTTCGAGATTCCTCAGATGCGGATTCGACTTTATGAACTTGATCTCCGCAATCGGACCCATAGCCGACACTATCCCGACATCGTGTCCGGGCGACGCTTCGACCGCGACTATATCGCCCTCCTTAAGTTCGAGCGAATTTACATTGCGATAGAATCCCTTTCTCGTATTTTTGAATCTAACCTCGAAAATGCTGTATTCCCTATCGGCGGGAATGTTTTTCAACCAGTTATACACTGTCAGCTTGTGACAGTCCTTCACCGATTTGCAGGAAACAATCTTTCCCGCCTCGTCGGTATTGGTGACACAGCCGCGCGACCAATATAATTTTCCTTTATCTATATTCATTGAACGTCAATTTAATAAAAGTCGTTTATCTCGACTCAAAACGCTTGCAAAAATACGAATAATGTGAAAACAAACAAACTCGTTTTCGCAGCCGCCGCGAAAATGCGCTGTTAATCCCCGCTTTACGGAGGTGTGGGGTATGGGGTGTGGGGTATAGGGTATAGGGTATAGGGTATGGGGTGTCCAAAATCCGTTATCAATCATAAAAATCTTCATCCCGAATTTTGGACAGCCTGTCCCATACTCCATACCGGCGAAGCCTTCGTGTTTCTTCGCGCCTTCTTCGTGTTTCTTCGTGTAATAAACATGTAACAAAAATATTATGACACGAAGAAACACGAAGAA
>JAITHX010000109.1 GCA_031279735.1 Prevotellaceae bacterium | reverse complement strand
TATGAAATGTATGATTTCTATAGAAAGTGTGCCATTTGTTTTCCTCACCGCTCGGGAACTCCGGAATTATGCCGACATCCCGTGAAACAATGATGAAAAACATATTTTAATTCTCGAAGACTAAGCGAAGACTGGACGAAGCTCAAGCGAAGCTCAAGCGAAGCTAAGACGACAACATTTGCACTCACAGCGTATTGTAGTTGGAAGGGCGAACAATACAAAGCGAATCACATTGGAACACCGCTGATTGCAAAACCGAAAATCTTAATCCGAAATATCCGGATCATGCCGAAAAACATGTACGCCTCAAGAGAATTTTTCCGCCAAACCGATGTTTCCCTAAAATATAACCCTCAAAATTCTTCTTCGGACACGTTAATTTCAGAGTTGCCGACCTGTAAAATCCATCTGCATGACAAGAAAACAGTCAATATTTCTATGGTTAATTGTTAATTGTTAATGCCTGTCGGACGGGTGGAGTGAAACGGAGATATTGAGCCGACAGGCATTAACAATTAACCATTAACAATTAACCATTAATTAGAATTGCCTGCCGGAAAGTCGGACGGTTTATTTCTCCCTGCGTCCGACAGGCAATTCATAATTTATAATTCATAATTCATAATTCAATTCGTAAGTTTTGTTTTTTTGCGAGCTGAAGGCGGTGATCCAGTATTGTTTTCCGTCGGCGGCGGATGTTTTTGTCGAAGAGTATTCGGTTCCGGCGACTTTCAGCGGCACGTTGCTTCGCACTATACATTCGCCTCCGGAGCGGGAGAGTATGGAGGCTTGCTTTAGTTTTCCGGCTTCCCATCGCATGCTTGCGGTGAATCCTCCGCGGGCGCATAGTCCGCTGACGCTTCCTTTGTTCCATGCTGCGGGCAGTGCGGGGAGGAGGTGAATTTCGTTGTTTTGGCTTTGGATGAGCATTTCGGACATTCCTGCCAGACCGCCGAAGTTGCCGTCGATTTGAAACGGTGGGTGAGCGCAGAAAAGGTTGAGGTAGCTGCCGCCTTTGCCGCCGTAGTCTGTTGCGGATGTTTTCGAGACGCGAAGCAGGTTTCGGAGCAGTTTGTAGGCGTGGTCGCCGTCGAGCAGTCGCGCCCATGTGTTTATTTTCCATCCTATAGCCCATCCTGTTCCGTCGTCGCCGCGTAGTTCGAGGCTGCGTCGGCAGGCTGCGGCGTATTCTGGGGTGGTGAGGGGGGATATTTGGCGTCCGGGATATAGTCCGACGAGGTGTGAAATGTGTCGGTGATGCGGTTCGGCATCGTCGAAATCCTTGTACCATTCCTGCAGGTTGCCTTTTTTTCCGATTTTGTAGGGGTAGAGTTTTGCGGTTTTTTCGATCAGCATGGCGCGGTAGTCTGCATCGATGTCGAGGATGGCGGAGGCATCGACGAGGTTCGCGAACAGGTCGCGTATCAAAGCCATATCGACTGTCATCGCTACTGCTACGGCTTGTCGTCGTCCTTCGGAATCGATGAAGTGGTTTTCGGGGGAGGTGGAGGGGGAGGTGACGAGGAATCCGTTGCGGTCTTCCGTCAGCCAGTCGAGCACGAATTCGGCGGCGCCTTTCATGAGCGGATAGGCGTAGTTTCGGAGAAAGTTTTCGTCGTTGGTGAAGCGATAGTGTTCAAACAGATGCTGCGCCACCCACGCTCCGCCCAGCGCGAAGTTAGCCCACACGGGCGAGCCGCCGCCGAGGTTGCCCACGGGGTTGCTTTGCGCCCAGATGTCGGAGTTGTGATGCAGTGTCCAGCCTTTCATGTTGTAGAAGTTGCGTGCGGTGGCGGCGCCGGTTTTCGCCATTTTCGCGACGTAGTCGAGCATGGGTTCGTGCATTTCGGAGAGGTTGGCGACTTCGGCCGGCCAGTAGTTCATTTCGTAGTTTATGTTGGTGGTGAAGTTTGCGCTCCACGGGGGGCGCATTTCGTTGTTCCATATTCCCTGTAGGTTTGCCGGAATGCCTCCGGGTCGGGAACTTGAGACGAGGAGGTAGCGGCAGTATTGGAAATAGAGAGTTTCGAGCGCTTTGTCCTGAGCGCCTTCGAAGTATGCCTTCATTCGTTCGGGGATTGTTTTGCGAATTGCGGGGTCGGGTTCGTCGAGCTGAAAGGAGACGCGGTCGAAGAATGATTTGTAGTCTTTTATGTGGTCAGCGCGGAGAGTTTCGAGGTTTCGCGATGCGGCGCGGCGGAGGGCGGCGTCGGCGAGCGCTTTCTCGTCGCGTCCTTCTTTGAAGGGGTCTTTGTCGAAGCCGTTGAAACTTGTTGCTGCCGTTATCAGGATGAAGGCTTTGCTTGCTTTGTCCACTTTCAGGGTTTTGCTGCCGGCGGCGATTGTTCCGTCGGTAATCACTTTTGCTGCGAGACGGAAACGCATACCTGCGCTGTCGAGATAGATTATGGGGTTTTTGCTGTTGTGCAGATAGCTCGGATCGGCGTGAGCCGGAGCGCGTCCGTCCATCACGAGGATGTTGCTGCTGCTGTCGGCGGCAAGGGTGTGCGGCAGCTGTCCGTCGAGCGAGAGTTCAAAGTCGAGGGCGCCTTTTTTGTCGGCGCTGAGGCTGACAACTATCACTTTGTCGGGAGCCGAGGCGAAGATTTCGCGGGAGTATCCGATTCCTCCGGCTTTGAATCTCACGCCGGCAACAGCGTCGGCGAGATTGAGGTCGCGCACGTAGTCGGAGACTTCGCCCGAATATCGCTGATTGAGTTTCAGGTCGCCGAGCGGGAGATAGGATTCGGTGTAGTAGCCTTGCATCTTGGTGAGCAATTTGTTGGCTTCGCTGTAATTTTCGCTGGCGAGCGCTTTGCGCGCTTTCGGAAGATATTCCGGCGCCATGGGGTTGGGATTGGGATCGACGGGAGCGCCAGCCCACAGGGTTTCTTCGTTGAGCTGAATCAGTTCTTTGTCGGCGCGCCCGAAAATCATGGCGCCCAGGCTTCCGTTTCCCACCGGCAGAGCTTCGACCCATTCGGATGCCGGCTGGTTGTAACGCATTGTCAGAGCGGTGTCGTCCTTCGTCGGGGAGCAGGCGAACAGAACGCCGGCACACGCGACGGTGTAAAAAATCTTTTTCGTTAACGTATTTGTCATGTTTAGCACATTTATATTTTTTCGAGTGCAAAGATAATTACGAATTGTGAATTGTGAATTATAAATTCTTAATTTTCTGAAGTAACTTCGCGGATAATTTTAAAGTGATTCGCAATGGAAACAGAACTTAAAAAACTGCCGATAGGCATACAGACATTTGAGAAAATACGAGAGGAAAACTACATATACGCGGACAAGACGCGATTTCTGGTCAACATGATAGACAACGGCGAGATATATTTTTTCGCCCGTCCGCGCCGCTTCGGCAAATCGCTGACGGTTTCGACGCTCGAAGCGATGTTTTCCGGCAGGAAGGAACTGTTCGGGGGGCTTTATGCCGAGGAATTCATGAACCGCGCGGATTATCGCGCCTCTCCGGTGATACTGCTGGACATGGGCAAGACAGTCACGGGTCACGGAATTGAAGTCATGGAAAGAACCATTTCCAAATTAACGCTGGCTCAAGCCGAAAGGCACGGCGTGGAAATTGACGGAAACATGTCGTGCGGGGAAATCCTGGACAAGTCGATATCCGAAGTTTACAAACGG
>JAITHX010000040.1 GCA_031279735.1 Prevotellaceae bacterium | reverse complement strand
TCTCTTACTAAAATCGGTTTATTGCGTCTCACGGCTGTCGGATGATTGTTGAAGTGTAACATTTCCCCCGCTGACGTTAAAAAGTTTGTAATGGGTCGCTGTTGCCCGAAGGAGAACGTCGAGGCGGTTTTTATTGCTGTCGGTCAGGAATATTTGTCCGAAGTTCTTTTCGGACACAAAAGCAATCAGTCGTTCGACGCGGCCGGTATCGAGCTTGTCGAAAATATCGTCGAGCAGCAGCAGGGGGGCGATGCCCGACGATTGTTTTATTATTCTGAACTGAGCCATCTTCATGGCGATTATGCAGGTCTTCTGCTGACCCTGCGAGCCGGAATATTTCAGCGGACGGCCGCTCATCGTCATAATCAAATCGTCGCGGTGGATGCCTGTCGAGGTATATTGCAGGATGCGGTCGCGGTCGGCGGTTTCGTCGAGCAGCTGTTTCAGATCTTTTCCGTCCGACAAGTCGGAACGGTACGAAAGGCTCACCGTTTCCTTTTCGCCCGATATGGCGGCATATATTTCGTTGAACGCCGGATTGAGCGTTTCGAGCAGTGCCCGTCGTTTTGCGAAAACCGCCGTTCCGTAGCGCGCCATTTGTTCGTTCAGCGTGTCCATCAGTCCGGCGTCTATGGGCTGACCTTTACTTTTCAGAAGTTTATTTCTGTTGGCGAGCAAATTGTTGTAGCGCATCAGCGCATCGAGATACGTTTTGTCGGTTTGAGAGATAACCGAATTGATAAATTTTCGCCGTTCTTCGCTCCCGTCGGTTATCAGAGCCGAATCGGAAGGCGTAACGAAAACCAGGGGTATGATTCCTATATGTTCCGAAAGTTTCTTGTATTCCTTGTCGTTGCATTTAAAAGACTTTTTCCCGTTGCGCTTTATTCCGCAGCTCACGCGGATTTCGGTCTCGTCGTCGGAAGCATCCGCATAGCGGGCTTTGAGGAGGAAATACTCCTCGCTGTCGCGTATATTGGGATAATCGCTCGACAGGAATTTGCTTTTACACATCGAGAGATAATATATTCCGTCGAGCAAATTGGTTTTGCCCTCGCCGTTGTTGCCCTCGAAACAATTCAGCACCGGCGAGCAATTGATGTCAATCTGTTCGATGTTCTTGAAGTTGGAAACGGCGAGCTGCTTCAAATACATTTACTCATTTCAGGTTTTCGAGTTTGCCTATGGCTTCAAGCGCCCTGTCGTAAGTTTCCTTCATGTTCTCGCGACTGCTTCCGGGAGCGTAGCGCGCATATTCGCAGTTGTCGATCACTGCTATCAGCAGGTCGATGTTTTCCTGCGGGACATTTTTATGGTTCAGTTTTTCCTGAACGTTGTCGCGCGACAATTCCGAAAGCTGCATGTTCAGCTTGTCGCCTATGTATCCCCACACGGCTCTCGAAACCTCTTCGTGGAAGCCCGCGCGGTCGCCCGCCTTAAGCAGTCGGGCGGCTTGTTTGAGACGTCCGGAGGCTGCCTTGCTGGCTTTCCGGTAGCGCATCATGGCTACGTTGCCGCGTTTTTTGTCGTTGATGTTTTTGGCGGTGCAGGCGAGAGCGAACACGGCGAGCATTGCCGCTCCGGTCAGGAAGAATCCGGACGAGCCGAACACCACGGATCCGGCGGGTTTCAGCATAGTCGGTCCGGTTTTGATAAAAATGATGTCGTCGCCGAGATGTTCCAGCTTTTTGCCCGAAATAAGAGGGGTCGATGAAATGGGGCGGGTGTTCGAGGCGTTCGGATCCTTTTCTATGTCGAGATGCAGGGGTTTTGTTTTCAGCGTCACGTAGGTTTCCTTCCGCGTGTCGAAAAAGGAGAACTCCGTCGGCGGCAGGTCGAAGCTGCCTTCGGTTCGCGGGATGAGCACATATTCGAACTTTTTGCTTCCTGTTCCGCCTGATGCTCCGGCCTTGACGTTTTCGGAGATTTTCGGGTCGTACTTTTCGAATTTATCGGGCAGGACGAGGAGCGGTTCGTTTATTTGCTTGAAATTGCCTGTGCCCGACACGGTGATAGAGTAGGTCAGAGCCTGATTTGCAACGGAGGCGGTTTTGTCGATTGCGGAATTTATGCTGAAGCTGCCCGTCGCGCCGTTGAACGAGTGAGGCGCTCCCGCCGGAAATTCCTTAATCTTGAGAGTTGCCGGAGCCGACTTCAGCTGTTTCGATACGGTGCGGAACGATGGTCCCATAAACAGGTCGAACATGTCGTTGGAACGCGCCTGCTGTTTCACTTGCAGCGAGGCGACGAGTTCCACCGGATCGATTTTCAGGTCGCCGGCGCGAAGGGGATAAAGAACCAGACGACCGAGCACGGCGACGTTATACACTTTGTTGTTGTATTTCTGCGGATGCAGGGTGGATTCCTCCTGCGACACCTGAAGCGGCTGCGAATCGAAGCCCACCATCGTAGCCATCTTGAGGTTTGAAATGGAAGTGACGGGAGCATTGCGCGCATACAGTTTAATGGTGAGAATCGCGGGTTCGCTCTTATAGAGCGAAGTTCGGCTAAATTCCATGGCGACGAACAAGTCCTCCGGACTGACTTCGCCCGACGACTGCGGGTTCGACTGCTGGTTTGATTGCGGCGCCGCGCCGCCGCCCTGCGATTCGCGGACAACTTCTATGGAAGTCTTTCGGGATTTCACCACCGTGCCGTCCTTGAGTTTCACTCCGGCTTCGGGGACGTCGAACACGCCTTCGTTTCGCGCTCGCACATAGTAGGTGAAAATTACGTGAGACGTGGCAACATTGTTTATGATTACCATACTGCTTGATTTCGCGGGACCCATGAGTACGTCGAAATCGGAAAACGAGGGCGCGATAAACTCGCTTACCGAGCCGTCGGCGGTGTAGGCGATTTGGAAGCGCTGGTTCACCGTCACCAGCGACGGAGCGTTTACGGTTAAATCTATGGCGTGCGACACAAAAGCGCAAAACAACATCGAACACACAAAACAATATTTTCTAAACCTCTTCATGCAAATGCAATTTTATTCTCGAAATTTTTTTTTCGTTTAACTTAGATGAAACTTCTTTAAATAGTTTAATCGGGATTCGCTCCGTTTGTCAAAAGTTTGTGCAAAAATTTGTTCTTCCGCTCGAGTATCAGGGCGTCCAGAACTATAAGCAACAGTGCCGCAAACAGCGGTATGTGGAAAAATTCGTAGTACGACTGAAACTCCTCCGACATGAGTTCCTTCTTGTCCATCTCTTTCACGCTTTGCAGAATCGAATTGAGACCCAAGTCCGAAAGGCTCGCCACGGTGGCTGTGCCGCCGCCCGCCGCCGCCACAAGTTTCAGCGTATTCTGGTCGAGACGCGACATCACGATTTCGCCCGCCCTGTCCTTTAGCATGCTTCCGTCGGCAAGCATTATGGGCGAGCCTTCGGTCGAACCGATGCCGACGGTATGGATCGTTATTCCGTCCTTGCGGGCTATTTCCGCCATTTCCACCGGGTTCCCCTCCTGATTCTCCCCGTCGGTTATCATAACCAGGGCGCGGCTGTTTTCGCTTTGCGACGAAAATGATTTCATCGCCAAAGCTATTGCTTTCGACATGTCCGTCCCCTGACGCGAAACGATTTTCGTGTTTATGGCGCTCAGAAACGATTTTGCCGAAATGTAATCGCTCGTCACGGGCAGCTGCACGTATGCATCGCCCGCAAAGACAATCAGACCTATCCGGTCGCGTTTCAGCTCATCGACCAGACGGGCTATGGCGAGCTTCGAGCGTTCGAGGCGCGACGGGGAGAAATCGGTTGCCAGCATGCTGTTCGACACATCGAGCGCTATGATGATTTCCGCTCCCTTCGACTTCACTTCGGCAACAACCTGTCCGGCGCGAGGCTGCATGAGCGCCAGCACGAAAAAGAACACGGCAAGACAGACTATCGCCACCTTCACCCTGATCCTGTATTTCGAAGCCAGAGGCATAAGCAACTGCATAAGATGCACGTCGCCGAAGCGCGACAGCCGCTTGCGCTTCAGATACGACCCGAACAGATGAATCAGAATCAGCAGCGGTATCAGGAGCAGCAGGCGCGCAAATTCCGGGTTTTTAAATTCCATCAATCCGCGCGGCTTTTATTTATTCGCGTCCTTAAACAGTTCCGCAAGTTTTTCTTCGAGCTTCCCGCCGCGAAGATTCATGCCGATTATCTTGCCCTCCCCGTCGAGCAGGACGGTGAACGGGATTCCCTGAATCTTGTATTTCAGAGCTGCCTGCGAGTTCCAGCCCTTGAGGTCGGACATTTGAACCCAAGTGATGCCGTCGTCGCTGATGCCTTTTGCCCAGGCGTCCTTTTTTTCGTCGAGCGATATGCCCACTATCTCGAACCCTTTGTTCTTGTATTTTTTATACAGCTTCACCACGTTCGGGTTCTCCATCCGGCACGGAGCGCACCACGAAGCCCAGAAGTCAAGCAGCACATATTTGCCTTTTCCCGCATAGTCGGAGATAGACACCTGCTTGTCGTCGGGCGTCGTCATCGTCAAGTCGCGAAACTGCTGGCCTTCGGCGAGAGGCGGAGTTTTCAGACGTTCCAGAGCGTCGGCTATGCTTTTTCCCGTTTCGCTCTGCTTCACCTTGTCGTGAAGTTTTTCGTAGTGTTTCGTTACCGTTTCCGCATCCGGCTCCCCGCTCGAAATCAAGTCGAGCAGAACGGTGGCGGTCAGAATGGTGCCGGGGTTCTTCTCCACGAACGAAGTCGAATATTTCATAAATTCGCCTTTCAGTTCTTCCTGTTTTTGCGTCAGTTCCGCATTGAGTTCCTCCGTGAGGCCTCCCGCCACCTTCGACTGCGCATACTGGTTGAACTCCTTGAATTTCTGAATCACGGGTTTCAGTCCGCGAGTGTACGAGCCGTAGAGTTCGTTCAGCTTGGATCCGGAAACCTGATACTCGTCCGCCATCGGACCCGTCGGATCGATACTCATGGAAATATTGGCGTTCTCGACGAAAAAACCCATCAGAACATTTCTGTCCTTCCCCGTAAGCACGGCATAGAAAGGATAGTCTATTTGTCCCTTCATCTGAAATTTGCTGTCTTGAACCACCGCCGAATCCATCGGACTCTCCCTGCGCATAAAACTGAAATATTCAGTTATGTAAACGGTCTGTCCGTTCATAGCGTCAGAGCCGATTTTGCCGGTTATCTTGTAGCCCGAAGATGAATTGCTACAGGCGAAAGTCAGTGAAAATAAAAGCAGTAAAAATATTACACGTCTCATTATTACAATATTTTAAATTTAAAAACTCCGCAAAGGTAGAAATTAAGAATTAAGAATTAAAAATTAAGAATTAAGAATTACCCTTCGGAAATTAAGAATTAAGAATTAAGAATTAAGAATTGCCTGACGGACGCGGGGAGAATTATAAACTGTTCGACTTTCCGCATGGCAATTCTTAATTCTTGATTTTTAATTCTTAATTTTCCGCATGGCAATTCTTAATTCTTAATTCTTAATTCTTAATTTCCAATTTGAACACCCACGCATGTTCATTCCTCCGCTTCGCATACAGCTCGTCCGGAATAACGATCTCCAGCGCTCTTTTCGCCCAGCTTATTATAGGCTGGCTCCATTTCAGTTCCGTCTCTTCGGCGCCGAGCATGGTGACTTTGGAATTTTCGTTGAGATGAATGGTATGCAGCAGGAGGCGGTCTTTCGGAAAGTCGGTGCAGATAACATAAATAGCGCTGCCGTCCTTGCTTTGAGTGAAGCGAATCTTGCCGTCGTCCTGACTGCTGACCCTCCATGGACGCGACCCGTAGATCGCTTCGCCGTTCACCTTCAGCCATGCGCCCAGTTCGCGCAGACGGCTTGCCTGGATTTCGGGCAGCGCGCCGGTGCCGTCGAGGTTGATCATAAGCAGCAGATTTCCGTTTTCGCTCACGATGCGGGTAAACATGTCTATCAGTTCGTCGGGCGCGAGGACGTTTTCGTCGGTGTCCTCGCGGTTATAGCCGAACGACTGACTGATACTGCGGTTTTCCTCCCACGGGTGGCTCATCGTCATTTCGTGCGGAAGCGAATGATATTCGCTGCAGAAGAAGTCGCCGAGCTTGTCGCGCACTTGTCCGAAGCGATCGTTGAGCGCCACCTCCTTGCGTCCTTCGGCTTTATTGAAGAAATGGGCTATGATGTCGGTCGTGCGCAGCTCTTCGGGCAGCATGTCCCATTCGCCGTCGAACCAGAGTATGTCGGGGTCGTACATATCTATAAACTCCTTGGCTTGCGGCACGATATAGTTGTCGAAAAAGTTGCCTTCGACAAAATACTTTCCGCTCATCATCGTCTTTATTTCCTTGTCGTCCCACGGGCGGAGGGGAGCGTTCCACACCCTTATCTTCTTTTCGCCGTCAACTATCACCGGAGCGCGCCATTCCTCGACCGAGAAATAGAATCCGAATTTCAGTCCCAGACGATTGCACTCCTCCGCCATCGGTCGCACCAAATCTCTGCGCGGTCCCATCTCAAAAGCGTTTCGACCCGTGTAGCTGCTTGGCCACAGACAGAATCCGTCGTGATGCTTGCAGAACGGAACCACGTATTTCATGCCCGATTCGGCGGCGAGGCGCATCAGCTGTTCGGCATTGAAGTTCTCGGCGGTGAACATCGGGATGAAATCATCGGGCTTAAAGTCCTTGCCCCATGTCTTTTCGTGATATCCGCGGTCGGCGTCCCTATGGAGGATATGATTGAGGTAGCCGTCGGGATACATTGCCCCCTCTTCCTGACGCGGCGCCCAGCCCGGCACGGAATAAATGCCCCAGTCTATAAACATTCCGAGCTTGGCGTCGCGAAACCATTCGGGACACTTGTGCCGGCGAATCGAATTTAGATTTGGCGAATACGGACCGTAAGCCGCCGTTGCGCCGCGCGGCGTCGAGTATTGCCCCAAAGTCTTTCTGGGCAAATCGCCCGGCTTTATGCCGCCGGCGTCGCCCTTCTTTTGCGCCTCCGCGTTGTCGGCGGCAGCAAGCGCCGCGAACGCGGAAACGACAGTAATAAGCATAATTTTAATTTTCATATATTTAATCTATATTAATGAACGCGAAAATAACGGCAGCAAAAGTAGTGATTTTCTCGAAGTGTTTGCAAAGTCCGGCGAAAGCAATTACATTTGCACCGCTAAAAACATAATGTGATGTATTACGATCTAATCGGTTATATTGAACATCTGGAAGCAAGAGGCGAGTTGATTGTTATCGACGAGCGCGTCGATCCCGTGCTGGAGATCGCCGAAGTCACCGACCGCATCGCCAAATCGGGCGGCGGCGGCAAAGCCTTGCTCTTTAAGAACACGGGCACCTTATTTCCAGTGTTGACAAACGCCTTCGGCTCCGACAAGCGGATAGCTTGCGCGCTCGGTCTTTCGACTATCGACGACCTGAACCCCGAATTCGACGCGCTGTTCGGACGGCTGAATGTTCCCGGACTGAATCTCTGGGACAAACTGAAAATTCTGCCCCTGCTGAACGAACTGGCCGGATTCTTTCCGAAAATCGCGAGCATTAAGGTGCCTCAATGCCGCGAAGTCGTAATGCCTTCCCCGAAACTCGGCGAACTTCCCGCGCTCAAGTGCTGGCCACACGACGGCGGCAGGTTCTTAACCCTCCCTCTGGTGCACACCAAAAATCCCTCGACCGGAATGAGAAACCTCGGAATGTACCGAGTGCAAATCTTCGACGACACTTCGGCTGCCATGCACTGGCACCGCCACAAAACCGGCGCCCGACATTTCGAAGAATACCGCAAGGCAGGCAAACTGATGCCCGTTGCCGTCAGTCTCGGCGGCGATCCGGTTTACACTTGGTGCGCCACCGCTCCGCTCCCCGAAAATGTAGATGAATATCTCCTCGCCGGATTCATCCGAAAGAAACCCGTGCGTCTGGTGAAGTGCCTCACCCAAGACCTCGAAGTGCCCGAAGATTCTGATTTCGTCATCGAAGGATATATCGACCCCCACGAAGCTCCAGTCTCCGAAGGTCCCTTCGGCGATCACACCGGATTCTATTCGCTGCGCGACTTATATCCGCTGATGCACGTCACATGCATCACTTATCGCAAGGGTGCCGTCTTCCCCGCAACCGTTACCGGCATCCCGCCGCAGGAAGATTCCTACATGGCTAAAGCCGCCGAGCGGATTTTCCTCAAACCCATACAAATGGTCGTCGCTCCCGAAATCGCCGACATCTACCTCCCCCCCGAAGGCGTAGCACACAATATAGCCGTGGTAGCCATAAACAAAACCTACCCCGGACAGGCAATGAAAGTGGCGGGCGCAATGTGGGGCGCCGGTCAAATGATGTTCTGCAAGGCTATTGTGGTGGTGGATTCCGACATCGACATCCGCAACTCCAACGCCGTAGTCGATACCGTTACCCGCTACTGGAACCCCGCCGCCGATACTTGCTTCGGCAAAGGTCCGCTCGACGTGCTCGACCACGCCGCCCGACAGCCCGGATTCGGCGGGAAAATCTGCATCGACGCCACCCGCAAGCTCCCCGAAGAAGAAAGAGCCTGCGTCGCCGTCCCGTTCGAAAACACCTACCTGTTTTGCAACGAAAGCAGTGTCCCGACTAAAAAAGCCAAACTCACCGTGATCTTCGACGACGAAATCGACGTTGCCGACACCGAAACCTGCGTCTGGATTGCCGGCAACAACACCGATGTTGCCTACGACTGCGAAATAAAGGACAACGTGCTGATAGTGGACGCCCGATCCAAATGGAAAAGAAAGGATTTCAGCCGCCCCTGGCCGAATATCGTCTGCATGGACAGCGCGACTATCGCCTCCGTCGATGCCAAATGGCCCAAACTCGGCGCCGGCGCCTTCCTCCCCTCCCCCTCGCTGCGCTACCGGCATCTCGCCGCAAACGACAGCGCTCAAATCGAAAACAAACAATAATTATAAATCAATCATGAAACATTCAATTAAACTCCTTCTGCTCGCCGTCGCCGCAGTCGCGACCGCAGCATCCTGCATGAAGAAATCCACTTCGCGATACTACGAAGCGGATATAGCCGTGATTCAGGAAAATTACTTCCTCCAAGACATAGGCACCAAAATGATTCCCTCCAACGGATGGAAAGACACATGGGGACAGCACGGCGACCGCGTTTTCCTCACTTACTACTACGACGCCTACGATTTCAACTCCGAAACTAATTCGCTCCCGATCGAAGTCGACGAAGTGGCAAAGATTCAAACCGAATACAGAGCTCTCCCCCACTCTTCCGCCGACACCGTCGGAACGGCAAGTTTCCTGCTTCGCGAAGGCGAGTTCAACACCTCCGCTTGGAACATCCCCGATTTCCTCACTGTACAGTTCTTTTTCTATTATTCCAACGACAGCTCGAAATCCCACACCTTCGGATTCGTCGAGGACGACCCGCTGTTCCGCAACGACACTCTCAATCTCCGTTTCTGGCACAAAACCAACGAAACGACGAAAACCAACGTCGTGAGAAATTTCGTGTCGCTCCGACTCGACAGCTACAAACATTATTTGAACCAATCCGACACCGCGTTCGTTTCCATCAAATATCTCGAGGAAAACACTTCCGGCGGAACAGTTTCCGAAAAAAAGATTTCCGCCAAATACTACAAGCCCTGAACAAACGCTAAGACCCGGAACACGCCGCGAATGAACTTATTTGTTTTATTAGATTTAATATTAGATTCCGCCGATTGCTTTTGCAGCCGGCGGATATTTTTCGCTTACGCAACCCCATTCTGATTTTTCAGCCGAATGAACACAATTATTATCAACGCCGACATATTGAACGAAGGCAAAATCTTCAGAGGACACCTCGAAATCGAAAACGAAATAATAAAGAATGTCCTCCCCGGCGAACTCGCCGAACCGCGCCCCGATGCCGCAATTGTCGATGCACAGGGTCTGTTGCTGATGCCCGGAATCATAGACGACCAAGTGCATTTCCGCGAACCCGGTCTCACCGCCAAAGCCGACATCTTCTCCGAAAGCCGCGCCGCCGCCGCCGGCGGAGTGACGTCGTTCATGGATATGCCCAACACCTCCCCCCCAGCCGATTCGCTCCAGCTGCTCGAACAAAAGTTCGAAATCGCCGCCCAGCGTTCCGCCGTAAACTATTCGTTCTACCTAGGCGCCTCGAACGACAACATAGCCGAAATCCGGCAAATCGACCCCGCCCGAATCTGCGGACTGAAACTGTTCATGGGATCGTCAACCGGAAATATGCTCGTGGACAATCCGCGCGCACTGTCGGCTGTCTTCGCCGAATCGCCCGTAATTGTAGCCGCACACTGCGAAGACGAAAACATAATACGCACAAACCTCAAACTCTTTCGCTATACTATCGGCGACGATGCCGACGCTTCCATACATCCGCGAGTGCGCGACGCCGAAGCCTGCTTCCTTTCAACACGACGCGCCCTAGAACTCGCCGCCCGATACAGTGCCCGCCTCCATGTGCTGCATCTTTCAACCGGAGCGGAAACCCGACTGTTCGACCCCGTTTCCCCCGACCGACCCCTGCCTAAAGTCACCGCCGAAGCCTGCGTCCACCACCTCTGGTTCTGCGACCGCGACTACAAACGGCTGGGCAACAAGATAAAATGCAACCCCGCCATCAAATCCGCCACCGACCGCGACGCCCTCCGAAACGCCGTGAGAGAAGGCAAGGTGGCAGTGGTGGCAACCGACCACGCCCCACACCTGCGCGCCGAAAAACAACTCGGCTACTTCGACGCCCCCTCCGGACTGCCGCTCGTCCAACATTCGCTCTCGGCAATGTTCGAACTCTACCGCCGCGGAGTGTTTTCGCTCTTCGACATAGTTGAACGAATGTGCCACTCCCCCGCCCGACTCTTCGGCATCCGCAAGCGGGGATTCATCCGCAAAGACTATTACGCCGACCTGACCCTGCTCGACTACAATTCCCCCTTCTCGCCCGCCGCCGACAATATCCTCCACAAATGCCGCTGGTCGCCCTTCGAAGGAGTGCAGTTCTCGGCGCGCCCCGCAAAAACTTGGGTCAACGGCACCCTCGTTTACGACAACGGCGAAATCCGAGAAACAAAAGCCGCAAAACGACTCGAATTTGACAGATAATCACCCGAAATGAAACTACGCATCGCCTACCTCATAAACCCCGCGTCGGGAACAAACGACAAAAAAATCGTAGCCGACTATATCGCCGCCAAGTCCGACCCCTCACGTTTCGCCTCCGAAATCTATTTCACCCGCTCCGTAGGCGACGCCACCCTCAAAGCCGCCGAATTTGCCGCCGCCGGCTTCGACCGCGTGGTCGCAGTGGGCGGCGACGGCACAGTGAACGAAGTGGCAAAAGGTCTGACCGGAACCGCCGCCGCTCTCGGTATAATTCCCATGGGTTCGGGCAACGGACTGGCGCGACATATCAAAATGTCCCGCGACTACCACAAAGCCCTCGCCGCCGTGCAAAACGGAAAAATCATAACCGCCGACTACGGACTGCTGAACGACAAACCATTTTTCTGCACCGCCGGCATAGGATTCGACGCTCAGGTAGGAAAACGATTCGCGCAAATCGGACGTCGAGGTCTAGTGTCCTACGCCCAAGCCTCGTTCGAAGAATACCTCCGATACCGCCCCGCCGCCTACAAAATCACCGCCGACGGAGAAACTTTCTCCCGACGAGCATTCCTTGTCACTTTCGCAAACGCCTCCCAATGGGGCTACAATGCCTATATCTCGCCCGACGCCAACCTCACCGACGGAAAAATAGACCTCGTGGTCATCGGTCCGTTCAACTTCGTAAAAGCCCCCATCATAGGACTGCGCATGTTCACCAAAAGCATCTACCATTCCAGCAATATAGAAGTGTTCAGAGTGAAAAACGTAACCGTGGAAAGAGAAAAACCGGGCTGGATCCACATCGACGGCGAACCGATGACCGACGAGAAAATCCTGAACGTCGCAGTAGTGCCCGGAAAACTGAGGATGATAGTACCGCAGTGAAATTAAGAATTAAAAATTAAAAATTAAGAATTTCCTGACGGACGCAGGGAGAATTATACTTCCGTCGTGTTAAAATTGCGGGATAGGGCGATGTAGAGACGCGATTTATCGCGTCTCCAAGACACGATTTATCGCGTCTCCAAGACACGATTTATCGCGTCTCCAAGACACGATAAATCGCGTATAAATCATGTCTTGGAGACGCGATAAATCGCGTCTCTACATCGCCGCGCTATCCCGCAATTTTAACACGACGGAAGTATAATTCTCCCCGGCGTCCGCATGGCAATTCTTAATTCTTAATTTTTAATTCTTAATTTCCAAAGGGCAATTCTTAATTTTTAATTCTTAATTCTTAATGCTTAATGCCTACTGGGAATTGTGTGGAAAAGTCATAAAACCCTTATTTTTCAAAGTGCCCTTAGTAAGTGTTACGAGATAAATTGACGGTTTTTTCACCGCATGGCGGTGTTTTTTACCGCAAAGGGCGCAAAGGCTTCGCCTCCTTTGCAAAGCCCTTGCGACTGGGTGTCCAAAATCCCGTATCAAGCATAAAAATCTTCGTCTCGGATTAATTGAAGTCCTTATTTCCGAAGGCTCCCTTAGTAGCATGCCGCCTCTCGTCTTCCATGCCCTTATTCCCTTATTTATAAATATTAATAAGGGAATAAGGGCCTGGAAGACGAGAGGCGGCATGCTACTAAGGGAGCCTTCGGAAATAAGGACTTCAATTAATCCGAGACGAAGATTTTTATGCTTGATACGGG
>JAITHX010000002.1 GCA_031279735.1 Prevotellaceae bacterium | reverse complement strand
TCACGCCCATCGTAATCAGCATCCTGAAATACAGAAACAGCGTATTTTTCGCTATCCTCCTGTTATTTTCCGAAGCGGACGACATTATGTTTCATTTTGATTTCGTTCTTCATTCTTTTGATTTTTCTGACGCGGAAATAAAAACACCGAGGTTTCGGCAAACACGTCGGATTGCGCAAAAACGCACGCCGCGCGTCTTCCGAATGTCGCCTCTCGAAGAAACGGACGATAAGTTTCCGCCGGTTTTCCTGCGCGGCGGAGACGCACGCCGTGCGTCTCTACATTTTCGCGCGTGTTCCTCCGTCCGACAGCATCGTATTTCACACCGACGGCAATGAGGTTATATTTATAAAAATACCTGTTCGCATCGCGATTTGAAATTTTCATAAGTGCGGAGCAAAATTTTCGTACTTATGAAAATTTATTTTCGTATTGAGAAAATTTATTTTCGTACTTATGAAAACTTATTTTCTCAATACGAAAATAAATTTTCATAAGTACGATTTTTCAGACGACGCCGGAAGCCGAAGCCGGACGTAATTGGTAATTCCTAATTCGTAATTGAAAAGGGCGCTTGCCGCCGCAGAATCTCGTGAATCCTGAAATCCCGAAAACCCTGATTCGGACAAAAGGAGATCGCACCATGTCCGTACCAAGTCCGTACCAAGTCCGGTGATTCAGTCGGCGGCAGTCTTCATGTTTGTCCGAATCTTCCTGCCGCAGAATCATAAGAATCATTAAAATCCGAAAAATCACAGTTCAGACAAAAAGCGACAGCCGATTTGAATCTTTCGCAAGGACGAAACGAAAAAAAACTTACTTATACTTTTTAAAAAACTTACTGTACTTTTTAAAAAGTTCCCTTCTACTTTCTGCTTCGCGCCCGCGCTTTTCCGGCGATGCCGCGATACCCGAAAGAGGAAACGAAATAAGGCGTTGCGAGTCGATTCGAGAACATGTTCGCGCCGCGATTTGAATCTCTCATGGTGACGCAACGAAAAAATACAGTATATTTTTCCAAAAACTTACTATATTTTTCCAAAAACTTACCATATTTTTCCAAAAACTTACTGTATTTTTTTTGCTTCGCGCCCGCGCTTTTCCGGCGATGCCGCGATACCCGCGCGATACCCGAAAGAATAAGCGAAATAACGTGTTGCGATATTTCGCGGTATTTCGCGAACAATTCAACCTTAAGTTTGTTTGTATGGTCGTAAAGCAGTTGTAAGGCTGTTATAAAGTTGTCCGGCTTCGGACGTATAGCCCGACAACTTTATAACCTTGTCCGGGGCGTTATTCGCACGATACGGACTATATGTCCGAAGCCGGACAACTTTATAACTGCTTTATGACAATCTTATAACTACTTTATAACTATATCTTGGAAAAAGCTTCGCCGCTTGAGCGTTCCGCTGTTGACTGGAACTCAAGCCGAACGAAGCTGTCACCCGAAGTCTTTTTTCTTTACACAAGAACGATATTCGGACCTTTATGAGCCGCAGCTTTGCCTCCTGAACGTTCCGTTTCCTGTTGGAACTCAAGTTTGGCGAAACTGTTATCCGAAGTCTTTTTCCCTGCGCGGGAACGATATTCGGAACTTCTTCGTCCATAGCTTCGCTTCCTGAACGTTCCGTTGTTGATCGGAACTCGGGCGAAGCCGTTATCCGAACTCTTTTTTCCTTACACAGGAACGACGTTCGGACTTTATGTTGCGGATAATCGGTCGTTCAGCAAAACGACAGCGGCGGACGGGATTTAAACTTCAAATGACTTGAAGTCTAAATTCCTGTCCGCCGCTGCGTACATATAATATATGTATAATACAAAACCTCCCGAAAAATGATTTTTTACGGGGGATTGACCGATTTTTTTCCGTCGCCGCGTCGCTATTTTCTCTTGATTTACTTGCTTGCGTACGCCGGTCCGTCTCTCTCTCTCTCTCTCTCTCTCTCTCTCTCTCTAGCAAATATCAAAACCGCCGCATCAAAAAAAGAGGCGGGGGCGGTGTGTTGATGTAAGCAGAGCCATTTCATAATTCCAATTCTAAATTCTATTAATAATCCTTTATCATAATGTTATCGTGCCGTTTAAAACAGCGAGGCAAATCTACATATAATTTTCCTAAAATATGCAAATACTCGCGAGAAAAAAAATGAACGTCATGCGAATTAATTGATTTTCTGTGATTGCAGAAATGAATTTTTTTTTCGTTTGGAGGGGTAAAAGCGAGGGTTGAACGAGACTTTTCGGAGGCTTTTTGCTGTTTTTCGAGCCGGCTGATGTCAATTACGAATTACGAATTACGAACTCCAGAACTCCAGAAGCGGGAAATACTTTACGTCTAATATATACTCAGAGTTCCTGACCTGAAAAATCCATATACATATTAAACAGGGAAATAGTCGACAGGCATGAGGAAAACAAAATGGCACGGTTTTAGGAAAAAACGACGCGACTGTCATTGACGGCTATAAGTTATTTATAACACATCCCTAAATGCCGCAGAGCATATCGTCGTTCCGAACGCGGGAGAACGAAGGAAGAACGAAGGATGAGCGAAGGATGAGCGAAGGATGAACAAAGAAATGACGACAGCGAGGCTTGTTTCAGGGCGTTATGGTCGGAGACGCCGCGAGCGCAGACCGTATCGCGCTGAATGTGTGGAGGCTTCAAAAACGTAAAAAGACGGTCGAAACGCGCGAATTATGTCGAAAAACATGCGTATCTCGAAAATAACGCCGGAAGCCGGAAAATTTGAAGGCGCAGGGCGGGGGTTCAGACTCCGTCGGGACGGGCGCCCGAATCGGACGCGGAACTCGCGGAGACTATGGATGCGTCGGATTTGAATCCGCGTAAATCCGTCGAATCCGCATCATCCGCGCGCCAAGTTATTTCCGGCACATCCGAAGAATATGAAAATGTATGATTTTTCTGAAAAATGTGACATTTGTTTTCCTCTCGGGTCAGGATATCTGACCCCTATACCCTATACCCTATACCCTATACCCTATAATACCCCATGCCGGCGAAGCCTTCGTGTTTCTTCGCGCCTTCTTCGTGTTTCTTCGTGTAATAAACATGCAACAAAAATATTAAGACACGAAGAAACACGAAGAAGGCGCGAAGAAACACGAAGGCTTCGCCGGTATGGAGTATTATAGGGTATAGGGCGTTAGGGTATAGGGCGTTCGCCTGATGGGAGGGATTCTATTTCCGGTAGTGTCTCAAATCGTATGATTCGCGAGGATGAAATTGGAGGTTGCGGTGACCGGCAGCCTCCAATTAGTATCGGTCGCTTATCCTCGCGAATCATACGATTTGAGACTCTATTGATTTTGGACACCCCGCATTAGGGATGTGTTAGAAATAACTTAGCACACAGATGACGCGGATGACGCGGATGACACAGATTCAAATCTGCGTCATCTGTGTCATCTGTGTGCTAAAAACCCGAACTGCATCCCTTATAAGTTATTTCTAACACATCCCTTAGCGGTTAAAAAACACCGCCATGCGGTAAAAAAACTGCCGGAACCGCATCCCTAAAATGGGCGCAATTTGAATTGCACTCCCCCTTCAACTTTACTGCTTGCACCCGTTGAAGAAATCATTACCTTTGCATCCGAAACAGGATTGAAATTATTTGAAAGCGCAAGATAAAATGAATGCTCTCGGCTTAGACTGCCTTTCGACTGAAAGGCACGGTACGTTTGTTTTAGAGAGTTGCACCTGCCTCGCAGACAATAAAAACGCGACAAGCTCCATTCCCGCCGTCAAACGGTTGCGGGCGGATTTTTCTTTATACACCTTTATATATACACGCATCATCGGGCGTTTTTATGCTCGCGCTTGCGCGTCATATTCTCAAATCGCGCGAACAAGATGAATGGCGTTTCCGTTTACAACAACATGATGATAAAAGGAAACAATAAAACGCTTTCCGCCACATGCAGACGCGCAACGCACGCCATACCCTATAACCCTATAACCTATAACCTATACCCCAACCCTATACCCCGTAACAAATCAATCTTCAAATATGAAAAGAAAGCAATCGAATGAAATTCGGGAAGGCTTGCGAAGAGTGCTGCTCATTGCAGGTCTTGTATGCTGCGGCATTGCGCCGAGGGCGCAGAATGTCGTGACCGGTACAGTGAGCGACGAAGGCGGAGGTCTGTCGGGAGCTACCGTAGTGGTAAAGGGAACGAACGTCGGGGTGCTGACGGGCGGCGACGGAACTTATTCCGTCAGTGTTCCCGACAATAATTCTACTCTGGTGTTTTCCATGCTGGGATTCGTCACGCGCGAAGTCGCCGTTGGCGGACGAACGGTGGTCGATGTCGAGTTGAAGGAGGATGTCGAGGAGATCGACGAGGTCGTGGTCGTGGGCTACGGCACTCAGAAGAAAGTGAACGTGACCGGTTCGGTTTCGACGGTTTCGGGCGACGAACTGAGCCGACGTCCGGTCAGCAATCCGGCGGCTATGCTTCAGGGGCTGGTGCCGGGGCTGTCGGTCGTGCAGGGCACCGGTCAGCCGGGCGACGAGGGGCTGTCGCTGCGTGTTCGCGGACAGGGCACTTACAGTAGTGCCGGTTCCGATCCGCTGGTGATTGTCGATGGAGTGCCGGGCAGCCTGTCCACTCTCAACGCCAACGACATCGAAAGCATTTCGGTGTTGAAGGACGCGAGTTCCGCTTCGATCTACGGGGCGAGGGCGGCGAACGGCGTCATCATGGTGACGACGAAAAGCGGGAAGGATAACCGCTTCCGCCTTGCCTACGATGTGAATGTCGGCATTCACACTCCGGTTACGCTGCCTAAGCTCGTGACCAATTCGGCTCAGTACATGCGCCTTTTCAACGAGGCGAAGCGCAATTCGGGTATCGCGTCGGAGTCGAACACCTACAGCGAAGAGATGATCGCGCTCTACGAAAACGCCGCCGACAGGGTCAAGTATCCGAACTTCGACTGGCTGGATTACGCCATCAATCCGGCTACCGTGCAGCAGCACAATCTGTCGCTCAGCGGAGGCGCGAAGGGTACGTCCTATAGCGTTTCGGCGGGCTACATCGACCAGCCCGGCACGCTGACCGGCTACGGTTTCAAGAAGTATAACTTTCGCGCCAACCTGCGTTCGCAACTGAAAGAGTGGCTCGCGATAGGCACGAATGTCATGCTCGAACGGGGCGACGTTGTCTCCACGCCGCAGGGTCAGAGCGATGCGTTTATTTCGCTCCTGGCGCAGGCGCCTACCTATTCGCCCTTCCTGCCCGACGGACGGTATGCCTACAAAGCCTATCCGTTTGAATCCAACAATAAGAATCAGGCGGCGATTGCCGAAAGCGGAGTGTCGCGCAACAGAATCAACTACGACGCGAACGCGCAGCTGTGGGTCGAGATCAAGCCGGCGAAGGGTCTGACGTGGCACACGAAGGGCGCCGTCAACTACAACAACTACGCCACGAAGGACTGGCGAACGAACGTGCCTCTCTACTGGTTTCACACCGGAGAGTTTGCACAGAATCTCGACGTGGGTACCGTGGGGCTTACCGTAACCAACGAGCGAACGTTCTATACCAATCTACATTCGTATCTGAAATACGAAACTCTGATAGCGGAACGTCACAGCGTCTCGGTTCAGGCGGGCTATTCGCAGGAAGCCAATCGCTACGACAATCTTCAGGGCTACCGCCAGAAGTTCAATTTCCCGCTGACCGAACTGAACGCCGGAGCAACCGACAATCAGTCGGCTACGGGTTACGCCAACGAATGGGCGATGCAGTCGTTCTTCGGACGCCTGAACTACGACTACATGGGACGCTATCTCTTTGAAGCCAACATTCGCCGCGACGGCACTTCGCGCATCGCCCGCGAAACCCGATGGGGTACGTTCCCGTCGTTTTCGGCGGGGTGGCGGCTGTCGGAGGAAAGTTTCCTCAAGCCGGCGACTTCCGAATGGCTCAACAATCTGAAACTTCGCGTATCCTACGGACTGCTCGGCAACCAGAACATAGGGCTGTATCCGTACCAGGCTATAATCGCCTCGACCGGAAACTATCCGTTCGACAACTCCTCCCTCTCTTCCGGATACGCGCAAACGGCATACGCCAACCGCAACATCAAGTGGGAATCCACGTCGGTGTTCGACTTCGGGGTGGACATCACGGTGTTCGACGGACTGTCGGTGACCTACGAGTACTATAAAAAGCATACGACCGACATACTGCGGAGCGCGCAGACATCGGCTTTGCTCGGACTGAGCGCCCCGACGGTAAACGCCGGAGCGATGATCAACTACGGTCACGAAATAACGGCGAACTATGCCGGCGTCGTAAAGGGCGGAGCGCTGAAAGGGCTGCGCTACGGTCTCAATGTCTATCTCAACACCAGCCGCAACGAGGCGGCTAACTTCGGCTCGGAGGAAATAGACGGATACTATATTCGTCGCAACGGACTGCCCTACAACTCCTATTACATACTCGAACAAATCGGCGTGTTCCAGACGCAGGAAGAGATCGACAGCTCGCCGAAACAGTTCAGCGACAACGTTAAGCCGGGCGACCTGAAATATCGCGACGTCAACGGCGACAATAGGGTGGACAACAACGACAGGATTGTTGTTGACGGCAAATTCCCTAAGCTCGAATATTCGTTCGGCGCTTCGGCGTCGTGGAAGGGATTCGACCTGTCGCTTTTCTTTCAGGGCGTAGGCGGAAGGAAAGTGATGGTGAACGATCACGGATACAATCCATTCAGACAGGGAACGCCGCCCACCGTCGAATGGCTGACCGACAGATGGACCGGACCCGGAACATCCAGCGCCTTGCCGCGCATCACCTTCAACAACGAGGGCAACTCGCAGAACACGCGCAACAGCACGTGGTTTCTGCAGGACGCATCCTATCTGAGGCTTAAGAATCTGGTTGCGGGCTATACCTTGCCGGCGCACATTTCGTCGCTCGTCGGGAGCGAAAAGATACGTTTCTATGTTTCGTGCGACAACCTGCTTACCATTACCCGATTCAAACAGGGCTTCGACCCCGAACGTTCGGGCGACGGACGTTTCGCCGTGTATCCGCAGAACAGAATAGTATCATTTGGTTTGAACGTTGAATTTTAAAACAGACATCGACATGAAAGCAAAATTATATGCAGCAATATTCCTCATTATGACGTGTTCCATGGTCGCGTGCAGCGATTTCATGGACAAGAACCCGCTCGACAACATCCCGTCGTCGTCGTTCTGGAAAACCGAACAGGATTTCAACAACGCGCTCGCCGCATGTTATGCAACAATGCAGACAAGCACTTTTTCGTATGAAGCTCCCTCGTGGGACAATTTTACCGACAACGGCTACGGACAGCACAACTACGGCGGGAGTTCGGACATCGCCACAGGCAATATCACTCCCTCTTCCGGAGGATATGTCGCCAACGTCTATAGTCAGTCCTACTCCGCGATAACCCGCATCAACATCTTTCTGCAAAATCTGAAGGACTTTCAGGGCGTCGGAGCCGAGGTGAAGATTCGGAGCGAGGCGGAGGCGCGCATGTTGCGGGCGTTCTACTACAGCTTCCTCTACCGCTGTTACGGCGACGTGCCGATAGCGGACGCGCCGCTGACCCTCGAAAACCAGTACCAGCCCAAGAAACCGGCGGCGGAGGTGCTTGGCTTCCTGATGACCGACCTTGATTTCGCCATCGCCAACCTGCAGAACGTCAGCTATTCGGCAAGCAAGGGACGGTGGACGGCGGACGCGGCGAAAGCATACAAGGCGCGCATGCTGCTCTACGATGCCTACGATGCCGGCGGAAATGCCATCGCCGCGCAAATGACCGCCGTCAAGGAACTGCTGAGCGGCATAAGGGGCTATTCGCTGGCACCGGATTTTTCCGACAACTTCAGCGATTTGAAGCAGGAAGCCTGTCAGGAGATAATGTTTTCGGTGAAATTCCTCGCGCCGAACAACAGGACGGATGCCGACATGTGGTACGGCGACTGGGTGGTTGTCAGTCCCACCGCCGGACTTATCAGTGCGTTCGACATGGCGGACGGTTCGACGGGAACATCGGTGCCATACACCGGCAAAGGCATCATCGATCCCGCAAAGTTCAACAACGATTCTCTCGACCTGCGCGAACCGCGCGCGGCTAAAACCGCGTTCATCAATGCCTACCGCGCGGGCGGCAGGGAACATATTCCGAGCAACAACCGTCCGCTTGGCACAGGTTTGAGCAAATTCTTTTCGCCCAATCTCGAAGCACCCTACGGATACAGCACCTACAGTCAGCAGGACTGGATAATTCTCCGCTATGCCGACGTGTTGCTGATGCTCGCCGAAGCGGAAAACGAACTCGGCGGACCCAATGCAACCGTATATGGTGCCGTCGATTCCATCCGCAAGCGCGGGCAAACGTCGCGCCTGCCCGCCGGACTGAGCAAAGAGCAAATGCGGGAACGCATCCGCCGCGAACGTCGCATAGAACTCGCGTTCGAGGGACAGCGCTATTTCGACCTGAAACGCTGGAAAATCGCGAAACAGACGCTCAACAACGTTTCCGACGGATTAGTCACGTTCAAATTCGAGGACAAGCATTATCTCTGGCCTCTGCCCCAAACTGAAATAGAAAAAGCAGGGGGAATACTGATACAGAACCCGAACTATTAGAAATTAAGAATTAAAAATTAAGAATTAAGAATTGCCTGACGGACGTAGGAATTATGAATTATGAATTATGAATTATGAATTGCCTGTCGGACGTAGGGAGGGATTAGGGATTAAGAATTAAAAATTAAAAATTAAAAATTGCCTGACGGACGTAAGTCATCCGTAAGTCATTCGTAAGTCATTCGTAATCCCGCGTCCGAATGGCAATTCTTAATAACAGTATTTTGGTAGTGTCTCAAATCGTATGATTCGCGAGGATAAGCGACCGATACTAATTGGGGGTTGCGGTGACCGGCAGCCTCCAATGACCTGCGGACGGCGGGGAGAGTCGGGGAGCGTTCGGCAGATGGAAAAGATTGCGGGTCAAGCCCGCAATGCCCGTCCGGCCGAAGGGAGTGTTCCGGCCGAAGGGAGCGCTCCGGCTGTCCGGTCGTCCCGCTCGCCTCCCGAACGCTCCCTGCGGCCGGACGGTCATTGCGGGCTTGACCCGCAATCTTTTCCATCTCCCGAACGCTCCCAGACTCGCCCCGCCGTCCGCAGGTCATTGGAGGCTGCCGGTCGCCGCAACCTCCAATTAGTATCGGTCGCTTATCCTCGCGAATCATACGATTTGAGACATTACCCTTCAGGGATAGGATCAACGGATTCACGCCATCACCAGTATTTTTTTCACCGCGTTGCGGTGTTTTTTTTACCGCAAGGGGCACAAAGGCTTCGCGTCCTTCAGAACTCCAGAAATCTCGCAAACCGGATTGTCGCATTTTTTCTGCAAATTCAGAGTTCCTGACCTGTGAGGAAAACAAATGTCACACTTTTCGGAAAAATCATGCATTTTCATATTCTTCAGAGTTCCTGAACCGAGAGGAAAACAAATGTCACAACATCCATAGTC
>JAITHX010000171.1 GCA_031279735.1 Prevotellaceae bacterium | reverse complement strand
GGGAGACCGTTCGCCGGAGGCATCCGGCGGACTTTGCAATTAAGTAATAGACAATTTTATGATTAATAACGAAATAATTAAAATTGCGAATAAGATTTCGCCATTTTTTTATCCGAACTTTACGGACGCCTGCTCAGGCGTCCGTAAAGTTCGGATAAAAAAGTGGCGCAGTTTTCCGTTAGTCAGGCAAAATTATCAGGTTGGCGGTCGGTTCCGCGCATGGAAAAATCCTGCATTGAGAATAAAACTTCGCATACTTAAGCGAATATAAGGCGGTTAGATGACAGTGACCGGCGATTGGCGTCCGCAGGGCGGAATACTCGGATGAATCGTCGAAAAGCAGTCGGACGGCTAATCGCCGGCTAATCGCTGTTTGTCAGTCGATTCAACGATATGCGGACTATATGTCGCCATCCGGCGGAATTTCGTGCGGAGGCGTTAATGAAAGATGTATTGTTAAATAATGCTAAGCGATTATGAATTTCATATTTAGTGGTTAGTGGTTAGTGGTTAGTGGTTAGTGGTTAGTGGTTAGTGGTTAGTGGTTAGTGGTTAGTGGTTAGTGGTTAGTGCCTGTCGGACGGGCGGAGGGAGACGGAGGCACTGAGCCGACAGGCATTAACAATTAACAATTAACAATTAACAATTATCGTGTAACAATTTTATAACGTGAAGCCAACTCCTCGCAAACATCTCTTGGCGACACGTTGCGGTCAACCATCAGCACCATCAAGTGATAGATCAGGTCGGATATTTCATAAACGAGTTCCTCTTTCGAGTTCTTTGCGCCTATGATTACTTCGGCGGTTTCTTCGCCCACCTTTTTGAGGATTTTGTCGAGTCCTTTTTCAAAGAGATAGGTCGTGTAGGAGCCTTCGGGGCGGAGTTTGTCGCGTTCAGCTATCAGGTCGAAAAGCGCGGAGAGCGAAAATTCGCGTATTTCGTCGGATACGAATATCGGCGTTGCAAAACAGGAATCGCTCCCCGTGTGACATGCAGGCCCGTCCTTCACCACTTCCACCACAATGGCGTCGCCGTCGCAGTCGGCATGGATGCTCGCGATGCGCTGAACGTTGCCCGATGTTTCGCCCTTGCGCCATAACTCTCTGCGGCTTCGGCTGTAGAAACATGTTCTTTTCTCGGCTATGCTTATTGCCAGACTTTCGGCGTTCATCCACGCGAGCGTCAGCACGCGCTTGGTGTAGTGATCCTGCACTATTGCGGGAATCAGTCCGTTTTCGTCGAATTTCAATGTGTCGATCATTTGTATTCTTGTATTCTTGTGTTTGTTTTGTCTATAACAGTTTTTTGCGTTTGAAGGCATATAGCGTCACTCCCGCCGAGATCACCATCAGCGCGATGCTGAACACATAGCCGTACTTCCATTTGAGTTCCGGCATCAGGTCGAAGTTCATTCCATGTATCGAGGCTATCAGGGTCGGGGGCATGAAGACTACCGAAGTGATGGTAAATATCTTTATGATCTTGTTCTGCTCGACGTTGATGAGACCCAGCACGGTGTTTTGGAGATACTCCAGCCGTTCGAATCCGAAGCCGGCGTGATTCAGCAGCGAATCCACGTCCTTGATCATCACGTTCACTTTCGACTGTATGTCGGACGGAAAAAGATTGCTTTTGAGGATCGACGACAGAGTACGCTGCTTATCGACTATATTTTCTCTGATAGTCATAATGTTTTCCTGAAGCTGGCTCAGATAGACCAGCGTTTCCTTTTCCACTTTTTCGACAACCACCTTTCTGGTCAGCTGGGTTATTTCCTTGGCTATGCCCTCGATCATGTCGGCGTCGAGGTCGATTCTGTTTTCGAGGATCGAGATGAGCAGATGATAGCCCGTGACGTAGGGGCTGTGGCTGGCGAGCAGTTTGCGGCTCACTTCGGTGAGGGTTCTCAGGTCGGTGTTGCGCGATACTATGAGAATTCCTTCGCAGATAGTAAACGACAGCGGCTCCTCGATATATCCGTCGCCTTGCGAGAGGAGGAAATTGGTGTTGCCGTAAACTATTTCGTCCGATTCGAAGTAGCGCGAACTGCTTTCTATTTCTTCCGCCTGAGCGCGCGTTTGCAGTTCGGTGTTGAGGTAAGCCTCTATCGCGCGTTTTTCCTTTCCGAGCGGGTCGTTGAGGTCTATCCATACAATGTCCTCGAATCCGAGGTCGTTCATAAGTTTGAGGTCGGAACTTTGCAGGATTTTGCTGCCGGATTTATAGTAAAATAAAATCATAATCTTAATCTGTTTTTGAATTGATACCTTTTTTTATTGTTGATTGTTGTTCCGCGAGCGGGAGGGGTGCCCCTTGTGAATGGTCGGGGCAATCAACTTCGGTATTTCGATTTCAGCTTCAAAACCATGTTCCAGAACCTCATCAGCGCCTTGTGCTTGGCGAAGTCGAAATTGTAGTCGATGTTTTCAGTCAGGTATTTGATTGCGTCGGCGTAGTTAAGCACGTGCCGGTGTTCTTCGATTGCCGCCGGAATATTCCTCACGCCCGCGGCGAGCGCTTCGTTGAACATAGAAACGAAAGCCGGCGACAGGGGAGTCACTGCCGTCCACAGCGCGAAGACAAACGGTTCGCCCGTGAACTCTTTCCATTCCTTTGCAAGGTCGGTTTTGCAGGCAAACCGCCCGTCGAACTCGAAAGTCTTGTCGCCTATCAGCACGTAGGCGGCGTCGGTTCTCGACGGATCGATCTCGTCGAGCGAAGTCAGCGGGCGCACGTCGGGGGTCAGCTTCCAATGGTATTCGGCAAGCAGCCTCGCGAGGAGAACGGAAGTGCGGGATTCAAAGTCAAGATAGAGCGTTTCTATTTCCGCCGGAGGGCGATTCGAGTAGAGAGCCACGGAACGGACGGCGCCGTCGGCTCCGATACAGTAGTTCGATATGATTTTTCGGTCGGGAAGCGAGGTCAGGGCGGCAGACGGAACTATCCCCAAGTCTGCATCCTTGCTGAGCAGACGAGCGGCGCAATCGGCCGGAGTGTCATACCGGATGTCGATATGCTCGGACACTTCGGAGTGTTTCAGTCCGTAAACGAACGGCGAGGTGTTCAAATACGATATAAGCGATACTTTTACCCTTCTCATACTCTTAAATCATTTGTGGAACCGGTCAAGTTCCGGATTACTGTTTTTTTAATTAAAATACCACCGCGAAGGCATATCCGTAATAAAAACTTAGCGGTGCAAAATTAGGAAATAAATGCGAATCGGCGACATCTTACAATAGATTCAGCGGATTAGTCCGCAGATATTCCCTCACGCCTTCGAGTTCCTTCCGCGTCGGGCGATCGTTTTTCAGCTCGGCGAACACCGCTCGCAACTCCGCATGGATTGTCCGGCTTCGCGACGACAGCTGTGTCCGGCATCCGAGTATATCTATCGCCTGAATGAGCGCCGCCGCCTGTATCGCGAGTATCTCGAACACGTTGTCCACCGTTTTTCCGGCGGCAACGGCAGCGTTGAAGCCCATGCTCACGATGTCCTGATTGTCGTTGTTGTTCGGGATGCTGTGGATATAGTGCGAAGCGGCGAGAGCCTGATTTTCCGCCGCGGTGGAAGTCGCGGTGAAGCCGGCGCCCTGAAAGCCGAAGTTCAAACCGGGCTTTCCGCGATTGAGAAAAGGCGGAAGACATTCGTTTTCGGCGGGATTCATCAGATAGTTGAACTGACGTTCGGACATCATGCCCAGACGGGTCATCGCGAGTTTCAGCTTGTCCATTTCGAGCGAAATATAGTCGCCGTGGAAGTTGCCCCCGTGATACACGTTGCACTCCGCCGCGTCTATCACCGGATTGTCGGTGACGGAATTAAGCTCGTTCTCTACGATTCGGCACGAAAAGTCGAGCGTTTCGTAGATCGGACCCAGTATCTGAGGGACGCAGCGCAGCGAGTAGTACGGCTGCACCTTGTGCGCGATACGTCCGGCGACATCAGGTTCTTCAGTTCCGTTTTCATACAGTTTCGCCCGCGAGCGTATCCGCTCCGAATCCTTCAGCATTGCGCCCATTGCCCGAGCCACGACCTGCTGACCCGACTGCCGGCGAACGCGATTCAGTCCGGGCGAATAATGATCGTCATACGACGCCACCGTTTCGTTCAGGCAGGCGGAGAGCGCCAGCGACCACTCCAGCGCAATTTGAGCGCCGCGAAGATTGAGCGCCGCAAGGGCCGTCATCGCCGTCGTTCCGTTCATCACCGCTATGCCTTCCCGCAGACTTATCCTCAGCGGTTCCACTCCCTTGCGGCGAAACAGTTCGGCGGCAGGCGCAACCGCCCCTTCGCACATCGCCTCGCCTTCGCCTATCAAACAGAGGGCAACGTGAGCCATCTGCACCAGATCGCCGCTTGCGCCCACGCCTCCGTGCATAGGGATGCAGGGCAGAATGTCGGCGCGCAGCGTCGCCTCGACAACGCGAATAAGGGCGGGGGCGACGCCCGAAAAGCCGCGCAGCATTGCGTTCAGGAGATTAAACAGCACTGCTCGCGCTTTGTCGGGCGGGAGATAGTCGCCAAGACCCGCGCTGTGACTGCGAATGATGTTATATTGCAGATCGATTCTATCTGTTTCGTCTATGCGGTACTGAGCCATAGGTCCGAATCCCGTGCTTATGCCGTAGATCAGCTTGCGGCTGGAAAAGCGCTCCAGAAAGCCGTGACATTCGGCAACCCTTCTCAGCGCGCTCTTTTCGATCCTAAAGTCGGCGTCGCCCGAAGCCAGCCTGCAAAAGTTCTTTATGGTCATGGAATTTCCATCGACAACAATCGTGTTGCGGGTATTCATCGTCTGTTCGCGGGTTAATCCGTTATTCTGACAAGCGAATACTCCTTCTTCCCCTTGCGCGCCAGCAGATACTTGCCGCGCAGCAGCTTCATGTCTCTGGCGTCGAGATTCTCGCCGGTTATCTTTTCTCCGTTGACCGCGAATCCGCCGCCGCGAATCAGCTTGCGCAGCTCGCTCTTGGAGGAAATCGCCGGCGCCGCGCTCGTGAACAGGTCGAGAAGCGAAAGAGTCAGAAACATTTCGCGCGGGACTTCAAACAGCGGAGCGCCGTCGAAAACGTCGAGCAGAGCCGCCTCGTCGAGCATGGCGATTTTCTCCGCGTTGTCCTTGTCGAAGAGCAGCATCGAGAGTTCGACCGCGTTGTTGTAGTCCGCTTCGGAATGAACCATGCAGGTGACTTCCCGCGCCAGAGTTTTCTGCAGGATGCGGAGATGCGGATTGAGTTCGTGCTCGCCCGAAAGCGCGGCGATTGTCGCGCGGTCGAGCATGGTGAATATGCGTATGTACTTCTTCGCGTCCTCGTCGCTGACATTGAGCCAGAACTGATAGAACTTGTAGGGCGAAGTATAGCGCGGGTCGAGCCAGACGTTGCCGCTTTCGGTCTTTCCGAACTTGCCGCCGTCGGCTTTGGTAATCAGCGGACAGGTGATGCCGAAAGCCGCGCCGCCCTCCATGCGCCGGATGAGTTCCGTGCCTGTGGTGATATTGCCCCACTGGTCGGAACCGCCCATCTGCATCCTGCATCCCAGAGTGCGAAAGAGATGAAGAAAATCGTAGCCCTGAATCAGCTGATACGTGAACTCGGTGAACGACATGCCTTCGCGCTCGTCGCCCGACAGACGCTTGCGCACCGAATCCTTAGCCATCATATAATTCACCGTAATATGCTTTCCGACATCCCGCGTGAAATCAAGAAACGAATAATCCTTCATCCAGTCGTAGTTGTTCACCATTACCGCCGCGTTCGGCAGCTTCGACTCGAAATCGAGAAAGCGCCTCAGCTGCTTCTCCAAACATCCGAGATTATGCCTCAGCGTTTCCTCGCTCAGAAGATTGCGTTCGCTCGACTTCATCGAAGGATCGCCTATCATCCCCGTAGCGCCGCCGACAAGCGCCGCCGGCCTATGTCCGCAACGCTGAAAATGTTTCAGTATCATCACCCCTACCAGATGTCCGATATGCAGCGAATCCGCCGTGGGATCGAAGCCGATGTAACCCGTAGTCATCTCCTTTCCGAGCTGCTCTTCTGCTCCGACCATAATGTCGTGCAACATTCCCCTCCATTTCAATTCTTCAATGAAATCACTCTTGTTTAATCCGTTATTCATCACATTCATTTTTCGTTAAAGCTGCAAAGGTAATTATAATTTAGTGGTTAGTGGTTAGTGGTTAGTGGTTAGTGCCTGTCGGCTCAGTGTCTCCGTCTCACTCCACCCGTCCGATAGGCACTAACCACTAATCACTAACCACTAACCACTAATTCCTCCCGACTTTCACCGCGTCGCGGTGTTTTTTTACCGCAAGGGGCGCAGAGGCTTCGCAGAGAACGCAGGGGCTTCGCGTCCTTTGCGACACACACACAGCGCAAAGGACGCGAAGCCCTTGCGTTCTCTGCGAAGCCTCTGCGCCCTCCGCGGTTAAAAAAACACCGCAGCGCGGTGAAAAAAACACCGCAACGCGGTGAAAAACGGGAGGAGGATTTTAAAGATTGATACGGAATTTTGGACACCCCGCCCCATACCCCCTACCCTATACATGTGCTGTCCAAAATTCGGGAGGAAGATTTTAAGACTTCCCCCCGTATTTCGGACACCCCGCAGAAAGAATTTATTAAGACGCTTATCCTGCTGTCCGTCTTGTTTCTGCGAGCCGGGCAGCTCATGAGCGCGAGCCGGGCAGCTCGCGCAATTCGTAATTCGCAATTGACATGCGGTCGTCAATTGCGAATTACGCTTTTATTGTCGCGGACGTGTCTCCGCGACGGCTTCGGCTTCTATCGATTTTTGTCGACGGAAGCCGACGGAAGCCGACGTGAAGAGGCGGGGGGTGCGCGAATCCGCAAGATTCAGCGATAGTCCGGCCGGGTGGCGGCGTTTGGTTGTCCGGCAGTCCGGCAAGCGCCGTATAGCTACTGTATGACAATTGTACAATCGGGACAAAAGATGTACATTTGCGGCTGTTAACAATAATGATTTAAACTGAAAAAGTTATGATTACAAGGTTTACGGTAATGTCGCCCGAGGAGGCGGCTGATTTTGTGAAGAACGACGACAACGTGGCGTTCAGCGGATTTACTGCGGCTGGCTGTCCGAAGGCAGTGTCGGCGGCGATAGCCAGGAAAGCGGAAAGGGAACATGCGGCGGATCGCGCCTTTCGCATCGGAATGTTTACGGGCGCCTCGACGGGCGACAGTATCGACGGCACTCTGTCGCGTGCCGGAGCGGTGAAGTTTCGCACGCCCTACCAGTCGAGCAAGGATTTGCGACAGGCGATGAACACGGGCGCGGCTCCTTATTTCGACCTGCATCTGTCGCATCTGGCTCAGATGATTCGATACGGATTCATGGGGAAAATCAACTTTGCGATAATCGAAGCTGCCGACATCAGCGACGAGGGCGAAATAGTGCCAACCTGCGGCGTGGGTATTGCGCCGACAGCCTGCGCCTGCGCGGAAAAGATTATAGTGGAACTGAATGAGCGTCATCCGAAGGAGATTCGCGGGATGCACGACGTTTATACTCCGGCCGATCCTCCGTTGCGTCGCGAAATTCCGGTTTATAAACCCGACGACCGCATCGGCACGCCTTATATTAAGGTTGATCCGTCGAAGATACTGTGCGTTGTGCGCACCAATCTCGAAAACGAAGGCGGGGCTTTCGCTCCGGTCGATGAGGTGACGGCGCGCATAGGCGACAATGTGGCTGATTTTCTGGTTAGCGAGATGTCGAGCGGACGTATTCCCGCTTCGTTCCTTCCGGTACAGTCGGGCGTGGGCAACATAGCGAACGCGGTGCTTGGCGCCATGGGCGGCAACGCGGCGATACCGCGATTCGAGGTTTACACCGAAGTGATTCAGGATGCGGTCATTTCGCTGATGAAGGAAGACAGGGTGCGATTTGCCAGCGGATGTTCGCTGACGGTGAGCAACCCCGCCATCAACGAGATATACGGCAATCTCGGCTTCTTTAAGGATAAGCTGCTGATGCGTCCGCAGGAAATATCGAACAATCCGGAAGTGATTCGCCGTCTTGGACTGATAACAATCAACACGGCGCTCGAAGCGGACATATTCGGCAACATAAATTCGACCCACGTGGGCGGCACGAAGATGATGAACGGCATCGGGGGTTCGGGCGACTTTACGCGCAACGCCTATCTTTCGATATTCACGTCTCCGTCGGTGGCGAAGGGATCGAAAATCAGCGCGATAGTACCGATGGTTTCGCATCACGACCACAGCGAGCACTCGGTTTCGGTGCTGATAACCGAGCAGGGGGTTGCCGATCTGCGCGGCAAGTCGCCGGTTCAGCGCGCCCAAGCAATCATCGAGAACTGCGTTCATCCGGACTACCGCCAGCTGCTGCGCGACTATCTGAAGCTCGGCGCGGGTCACACGCCTCACGACCTCCGCAACAGCTTCGCCTTCCACCACGCCCTCAACGAAACGGGCGACATGCACAACGCCCGATTCATTTAATCCGCCGACGGACGACGATGGTTTATTTCATTGGAATAGGGGGCATAGGAATGAGCGCGGCGGCGCGATACTTTCATCATGCGGGACACAGGGTGGGCGGCTACGACCGCACACCCTCCGAGTTGACCGCCGAGCTGGAGAGCGAAGGCATGGAAATCCACTACGACGACAATCCGGCGCACATTCCGGCGCATTTCCGCGTGCCGGAGACTCTTGTGGTCTATACTCCGGCTGTGCCGGCTGACTGCGCCGAACTTGCCTTTTTCCGCAGCGCGGGCAACAGGATTCTGAAACGCTCGGCGATGCTTGGTCTCATAACGAGCGGCAAACGAACGCTTGCCGTTGCGGGCACTCACGGTAAAACCACAACATCGACCCTTCTCGCTCACCTTCTCACGGAGGCGGGCAAGGGTTGCACGGCGTTTCTGGGCGGCATCTCCAAGAACTGCGGGTCGAATCTGATTCTCTCCGGCGACGAGCCGCTGGTGGCGGAAGCCGACGAGTACGACCGTTCGTTCCTGCAGCTCCATCCCCATGTTGCCGTCGTCACCGCCGCCGACGCCGACCACCTCGATGTCTATGGCACGGAAAGCGAGATGAAGTCGGCTTTCGGCGAGTTTGCCGGACAGATAGACCCCGACGGCTTGCTGATACTGAGGAAAGGCGTTGAGTTTCCGACCGACAAGGTGCGCTGCCGGACGCTATCCTACGCCCTCGACGACCCTGCGGCAGACTTTCGCGCCGCAAACATAACGGAGGAAGAGGGCGGGCGCTTCCGCTTCGATCTGCATGCTCCGGAGTTTGTTCTGGAGGCTTGCACGCTCGGTATGCCGGGTCTGGTGAACGTAGAGAATGCCGTTGCTGCCGTTGCTGCGGCTACGGTGTCCGACGTCGGTCGGGAGGACGGGGAGAGGCTCCGTGCGGCGCTCGCGTCGTTTGCCGGCGTCGCCCGACGTTTCGACGTGAGGCTGAACACTCCGCGCCGCGTCCTTATCGACGACTACGCTCATCACCCTGCCGAACTGCGCGCCGCCATCCTGTCGGTGCGCCGCATGTTTCCCGAACGTAAAATCACCGGCATCTTCCAGCCGCATCTATACACCCGCACCCGCGATTTCGCCGACGGATTCGCCGAAAGCCTCGCGCTGCTCGACGCGCTGATACTGCTCGACATATATCCTGCCCGCGAACTGCCGATAGAAGGCGTAAGCTCGAAAATGATTCTCGACCGCACGAACATGACCAGCAAGACGCTATGCGCGAAGGACGAACTGCTCGACTTGGTTCGCGACGCCGATACCGACGTGCTGATAACTCTCGGCGCCGGCGACATCGACCGTCTCGTGGAACCGCTGAACGTCATGCTGCAATCGACATGCTCCCGCAAACAATGACGGCAACGGTTCGCGCAATTCTCCCGCGCTGTTACAGGCTTTTTCTTGTCGCGATAGCTGTCGCGCTTGCTGCCGCGCCGCTCGCCGGCCGCAGTCCGACGGAGGAACTGAAAGCCGCGCTGTCGGTTTCCGGCACGGCGAACATCTCCGAAGCCGGATTTGCACGCATCGCCCTCTCGCGGCAGGATGCGAAAATCGCGGCGGACATGCTGCTCGACTATGCCGTGCAACAGCGTTCGATTATGCGAAGCACGGCGCTCAACACCGGAAAGTTTACTCACGACGGCTACGAAATGCCGTTCAAACTTTCGGCGACGGGCATTCCGGCTCCGGGCGGACGTTCGCTCTACATCTCGCTGCACGGCGGAGGCAACACAGCCGCCGAACGAAACGACGGACAGTGGCGCAATCAGATGCGGCTCTACGCGCCGGCGGAAGGCGTTTACTTTGTGCCTCGCGCTGCGGTGAACGACTGGAACATGTGGTTTCAGCCGCACATCGACGCTTTGTTCGACATGGCGATAGAGACGGCGGTGACCGAGCTGGGGGTCAATCCCGACAAGGTGTATCTATTTGGCTACTCGGCAGGCGGCGACGGGGTTTATCGTCTTGCTCCGCGCCTTGCCGACAGGTGGGCGGCGGCGTCGATGATGGCGGGACATCCGGGCGACGTTTCTCCGCTGAACCTCCGCAACACTCCGTTTATGATCTGGATGGGCGCAAACGATTCGGCATACAGCCGGAACGCCGAAGCGGCGAAGTTCGGCGAACGTCTCGACGCCCTTAGCCGCGCCGACACGGAAGGCTACCGGCACGAAACCCGCATCGTGGCGGGAAAAGCGCATTGGATGGAGCGCGTCGATACGGCGGCATTGCCGTGGATGGCGCAATTTGCGAGGAATCCGCTGCCGTCGAAAATCGTGTGGCGACAGGACGACGTGCCGCACTCGTCGTTCTACTGGCTTTCAGTTCCCGAAGGCGAAGCGAAGCAAGGACGGCTGGCGGTAGTCGAAAGGAAAATTGAACAGGATAGCAACACATTCATCGTCCACTACAACGACTACGAATCACTGACCATCGGAGTGAACGACGAAATGATAGACTTCGACAAGCCGGTGAAGATAATATCCGGCGGCAGAATCGTGTTCGACGAGAAGCTGAAACGCACCATCGCGGATATTTCCGAATCAGTCGGTCGCCGCCGCGACAAACGCCTGATATTCTCAGCTCACGTGACGATTAAGAATTAAGGCAATTCATAATTTTTCGTCCTCTCCTCAAAAAAAAGCAAATAAATTTTTCCGTTTCCGAAAAAAGGACTACTTTTGCGCGACTTTTAAAGATGCTATATGTCGAAAGGTAAAGAAAAGAAAGAAGATAACGAGCTGCCGGTTATAGAAATAGAAAAAGGGCTGCGCAAGACGGAAGAGTTTTTTAAGGCGTATAAAAAGCCTCTCGCGTACACGGTTGGAGGCATTGCGCTGGTAGTGGCTCTCTATTTCGGATACAGCGAATTTATCTATGCTCCGAAAGTGGCGGAGGCGGAAGAGCAAATGTACTTGTCGCAAAATCACTTCGAGAGGGATTCGTTCAACTTGGCTCTGAACGGAAACGGAACTCTCGAACCGGGGTTCAAGCACATAGTGGAGGATTTCGGCTCGACGCCTTCGGGAAATCTCGCGAATTTCTATGCGGGAGTATGCTGCCTGAAATTGGGCGAATACGCTAGGGCGATAGACTATTTCGACGATTTCAAATCGAACGACGAAATATTCGCGGCGCGCGCCTTGTCGAACATAGGCGCCTGTTACGCAGAACTCGGCGAATTGGACAAGGCGGCGACATATTTTGAAAAAGCCGCGCGAAAAAAAGTCAATCCGATTGCAAGCCCGCAATATTTGATGAAGGCAACTGCGGTGTACATGAAGCAGCAACGCTACGACAAGGCTTTGAAAATCTATGAGGAAATAAAGTACAAGTATCCTCAGAGCAACGAAGCCCGCACGATAGACAAATATATAGAACGCGCGAAAATAGCGGCATCGAAGTAAAATGGCGTCAGCACTGCAGAATTTATCGGAGATGAAGGGCATTGTCCCTTCCGGCGAAGGCAAGAGGTTCGTGGTGATAGTTTCGGAATGGAACGATGAAGTGACTTCCAAACTGCTCGAGGGAACGCTCGCCGGACTGAAACAAAATTCCGTGACCGGAAAACATGTTTTGGTGGAAACGGTGCCGGGATGCTTTGAGCTCCCTTTCGCCGCCCTCCGCATGGCGGAAGTGCACAAGCCCGACGCGGTGATTTGTCTGGGTTGCGTGATAAGAGGGGAAACGCCGCATTTCGACTATGTGTGTCAAGCGGCAACGCAGGGAGTGCTGCAAGCGGAACTGACCGCAAAGATACCGATGATATTCGGAGTTCTGACGGTTGATTCTCTCGAACAGGCTCTCGAACGTTCGGGCGGCAAGTACGGAAACAAGGGAGTGGAAGCTGCGGTTGCGGCACTGAAAATGACGAAATACAAAACAATTAAATGACATTCGAGTATGAAATTTATTGCTGAAATAGACATTATGCCGCTCAAAGCCCTGCTCGACCCTCAGGGAAAAGCCGTGGGAACGACACTGACGAGCTTGGGCTACAAGGATGTTCAAAACGTGCGCATCGGAAAGCACATCACGCTGGAAATCGAAGCTCCGAACAAGGAAAAGGCAATGACAACGGTGAACGAGATATGTTCCAGAGTGCTTCACAATCCGGTCATGGAAGGTTTTGAATACAAATTGCGCGAGGCGGGCGACAAAGATTGACGCGGATTGACACGAAAGAAAGAAAGATAGAATAGAAAAAAACGGGGTATTAGCTCAGTTGGTTAGAGCGCTTGCATGGCATGCAAGAGGTCATCGGTTCGACTCCGATATGCTCCACTAATAAAAAATTTAACTGAATTGATTATGGTGGGGGACGCATTAAAGTTCAGTCAGGTAGAAGAAAAAATCTTAACGATTCGCAGCCGAAAGGTAATACTTGACGTAGATATAGCGGAATTATACGGCGTTAAAACAAAAGATGTAAATCAGGCAGTACGAGCGAATCCCGATAAATTTCCCGAAGGGAGTTTTTTCGTGATTTCCAAGGACGAGAAGAAAGAAATAATCAGAAAACACGAACGATTCGACAAAGTGAAATTTTCCTCTCTCCTGCCGGTAGCTTTCTCTGAAAAAAGTCTGTATATGCTTGCCACGGTGCTGAAAAGCGAAAAGGCAACTTTGACAGCCAATGCAATGGTCGAGGTGTTCGCCAAGACGCGCGAGCTTTCGAGAACAGTGCTGGATATTTCTCATTCGCCCGAAGATCAAAGGGCGCTCATGAGGCGAAGCGGCGAAATTGTAGCCGACATACTCGGAAACGACTTGCTGGTGAGCGATACCGAAACGAGCATAGAAATAGATTTCGCGCTCATGAGATTCAAACACACAGTTAAACAAAAAAAGAGCATACAGGGATGAAATTGAATTTGAAACGTCCGATAATCATTTTTGACCTTGAAGCTACCGGCTTGAATCTTGCAACCGACCGTATTGTGGAAATATCGACCATTAAGGTTTCCATCGACGGAAAAGAAGAAGTGGAATCGCGCAAAATAAATCCGGGAATGCATATTCCCAAAGAATCTTCCGACATACACGGCATAACCGACGAGGACGTGAAGGATGCACCTTCGTTCAAGGACATAGCAAAGAGGCTGATGCTCTACATAGAAGGATGCGATCTGGCGGGTTATAACCTTTTTAAGTTCGACATACCGCTTCTTGCGGAGGAATTTCTGCGGGCGGGGCTGAACGTCGATTTGCGAAAAAGAAAGGTCGTCGACGTCCAGAATATTTTCCACAAAATGGAACAGCGCACTCTCTCCGCAGCGTATAAGTTCTATTGCAACAAAAAGCTGGAAAATGCGCACAATGCCGAAGCCGACACGAGAGCAACCTACGAAGTGCTTATGTCGCAGCTGGATAAATACGGCGATCTCAAGAACGACGTGGCTTTTCTTGCCGACTTTTCCACAAGAACCCAGAATCTGGACTACGCCGGCAGAATCGTCATGCAGAACAATGTGCCGGTTTTTAACTTCGGAAAGCACAAGGGACGAAAAGTCAAGGAAATTCTCGCCGAAGAACCGGCATACTACAGCTGGATTATAAACGGCGATTTCACGCTGGACACAAAAAGAGTGCTCACGGAAATACGATTGAGCATGATGAAGGATTGAAACGTGAAGCTACTCGTAACCGCCGCAACGGACAAGGAACTGCAATTCATACGCAAACGACCCGAACTGACTGTCGCGAACACCGGCGCGGGCTTGGTTTCCACCGCATATAATCTCACTCGGATACTGAGAGATCGTTACGATTTAGCGGTAAACATCGGTGTCGCGGGAAGTTTTGAACCTTCGCCCGCGATAGGCGAAGTGCTTGTGGTGGGTTCCGAAACTTTCGGCGACTTCGGCGTCTCCTCTCCCGCCGGTTTTTCGACTTGCTTTGAAGAGGGACTGCTCTCGCCCGACGTCTTCCCCTTTGCCGGCGGGATGTTGTTTTCGGAAAAGGCTCGCGAAACGGCGGACGCTTTGTCGCTTCGCTGTGTCAGGGGACTTACCGTCAATACCGTGTCGGGCGAAAGGACGAGAATCGAAGTCTTGAGGAAAAAGTTTTCGCCCGACGTGGAAACAATGGAAGGCGCGGCGTTCTTCCTCGTTTGTCTGTGCGAACATGTTCCATTCGTCGAAATACGTTCGGTTTCAAATATCGTGGAACCCCGCGACAAAAGCAGATGGAACATGCGAATGGCAATAGAAAATCTCTCGGACAAGGTTAATTCCTATATCGACGAACTGTTGCAATGAAGATTGCGATGAACGGGGAGTATCTTGTCGAGGCTTTGGCCGATCTGGGCGAAATAGTCGTCTCGTATCTCGACGGAACGGACAACGCCGGAATTGAAGCCGCCGTGAGAGCTTCGTGCGCCAACAATCATTGGTTTACGGAAAACAACGTGCGCGCGGCGCTGAGAGCCGTCGCCGAAACTATGCTCGACGCGCAAAAGTTGAGCAACTGGCTCAAACCCTATCCCGCGAACGCGGAGAATCCGCGCAGGGTCGGTCTGATTCAGGCGGGAAACATTCCCATGGTAGGATTTCACGACTTGCTGTCCGTGCTCGCGTCGGGAAACATCGCTACGGTAAAACCCTCGTCCAAAGACAAACATCTCGCCAAAACGCTTTGCGGAATACTCGCAAGCCGCTTTCCCGCACTGAAGGAGCGCATCGTGTTTTCGGAAGTCCTGCCGCAAAACATCGATATGGCGATAGCCGTCGGGAGCAATAATTCCGCACGCTATTTTCGCGCGGACTACGGACACCTTCCTCTGCTGATTCGGAAAAACCGTTACAGCGCGGCAGTGCTCGACGGAAACGAAACGAACGAAGAGCTTGAGGCTCTCGGCAACGATATATTCAGTTACTTCGGTCTCGGCTGCCGTAACGTTTCCAATATTTTTCTTCCCGCCGACTTCGACCTCGCCCTGCTGCTGCAATCAATGAGCAAACATTCGGAAATAACGGAACATCGCGAATACCGCGACTGTTATCGCTATCAGCGAGCCGTCGCGCAACTTTCGGGCGACGACTATATCGACAGCGGATTCGTGATTCTGAGAGAACGACCGCTTTCCTTCCCCTCGATAGCGACGCTTAACTTCGCGAAATACGGCGACAGGAATGAAGTGAAAGCCCTTCTCGCCAGTCGCGAAAATGAAATACAGTGTATTGTCGGTCACGCGAATTATATCGGGAAGTCCGTTCCCTTCGGACAAACTCAACGACCCGAACTCAACGATTTCGCCGACGGAATAGATACTGTGCGATGGATCAATGAGAATTAGGATTATGTTTAGGAATGTCGAATAAATAACTCGACATCCCCTAAAAGTTTCCTTTCTTTAATATTTCCTTCATTGCCGGACGGTTTTTGTAAATTGCGCGGTAATTTTCTGCCATTATTGTTACAACTTGCTGCCCGCCGGCGATTTTCTGCATTTGTTTAAACACTTCCGCTATTTTTTCATAAATATCTCGCCCTGTGCTTTCGGCAAACTTATCCAGTACTTTTTGGAATAAATCTAATGTTCTTTGCGGAAAAAGCGTGGAAAATGCTGTGTGATATTTTTGTAATTCGCTGAGCGAGGGGTATTTTTCGCAGTATTCCAAAAGCCGTTCCGTCAGGTTTTCGGCTTTCAGAAGTTCGGCGACATCGCTGCTGAATCCTTTGTTGCGTTGATTTTTAGGCGTATTGTAATGCTTGTAAAGATTGTCAAAAGCCGTAGTCCATTCCTCGCCCGAAAACGCTTTTTTGTAAATGGCAAAATGCTCATTGTCAAATTTTATTTCGAGAAATTCAAGTGCAATTCTGCGAATTTCATCCGTGTCGTTCTCTTTTTGCGCAACGGTCAAAAGCAGTTCTTTCCATTCGTTTTGCCGCCATTTATCGCAATTTTTCAATTTATCGTCGAGCAATTTTTTTGCATCCGAATATTGCTTGCTTTCAATGCGTTTTTCAACTGCAATTTTCCTGAAATTGTCAATTTGCAAATTGTCCTCTACAATTTTTTCCGCTTCATATTTTTGATTGTTAGCATTATAAAAGTCAATCAGGCGTTGTAAAACTTTCTGCGCTTCGTAAGACGATTTATCGAGAATCTGTTCAAAAACCTTTTCCTGCGAAGCGATAAAATCGGCGGGACTTACATCGTTTGCCAATTCCAGCATCAAATCATTCAATAGGTTAAACGACGAAATCTGAAAATATTTTTTCTTTGCAATTTCGGTTTTGCACCACTCGTAAAGTTGCTTTTTGTCGGTTTGTCCGTTTTTTGCCAATTCTTTCAACATTTCGACAAATTCTTCCTGATAGTCATCGGAAATGCAATCAATTAACGATATTTCTACATAACTATCCTCGGTATCTTCATACCAGTTGGCAAACTCTTCAATTGCCGCCTTGCAAATCTGCTCCGCATCAATAAATTTTCCTTCTGTCAGAAGTTTTTGGGCTTTTTCCGCCCATTCGCCCAGAATACTCAAATCAACAGAATATCCTTCATCGTAATAATAGTCCTCGTAATCGTAATCGGTGTCCGCTTCGGCAAGCGCTTCGCCTATCATTTGCGCGTATTTATTGCCTGTATTTTTCGCCTCCGCGGGCTTTATCCTTTCGGCAAACTGCAACATAATCGACTTAGTTAAATCGCTGTTATATTTTGCCTTATCTATCACAAAACCGCGCAATTCATCAAGCGAAACATTTTGTAAAACATCGGCAACCGAAAGTTCGTTGCTTGCGTTTTTCGCCTCAAATTTCGATGCTTTCTTCTTGATTTCCGCCAGCACAAAACTAATGTGTTTGCACGGTTGATAGCCGCTCGGACAAGTGCATGAATATTTTTTCACCTTAAAATTCTCACCCAGAGTAATTTTTATGGTGTAATCGCCATAATTCCCGTGATATTTCGCTTGCCACGAGTTTTCGGCGGTTTGCTGAAGATCGTAAATATCTGTCATAATTCTATATTTATATATATTTTTTATTTTCCTTATTTTAAAAACCCCTGTTGTCGAAGATTTTTTTCTATTTCAGCGATATTGTCGGGGATTTTATTTCCGACAAGCCAGTTAACATCCAGTCCGTTTTTTATTGCCACATTCATCAAAACAGGATTATCGCGGAACATCCATCCTATTTCTGCAAGGTCGTCGGCAAAATCAAGCAGCGAATCTTCGTGCATCTTTTTTAGTAAAACCATAATTTTAAATGCCTTGACGACAAAATAAATGTTCATAGTATAGGCTTTCTTTAACGGAGAATCTTTAAAGAAAGTGTTATGAATTTTCAAAAACTCCTTCAATACAAAAATTTGCAGGGAAACTTCACCGTACTTGTCTTTTGTTATTTTGACGTGCTCGTTGATAACTCCGCTCGTATCCCTCATGTGCATCAGCAAAATACCCGGCGAAAAATAATATTGAGGTTCTTTGGCGCTATTCACCATTTTTTGAAGTTTTTTCAGCGTTTCCTTTCGCCTGCTTTCTTTGCTGTCGCCGGAAACCAGTTCAAAATAGAGCTGGTTTGCCAAATCCAAATCTTTTTTCAACAGTCTAAAAATCAATTTATCTTTTTCGGACGAGGACAAGCGTCCGATTGCTTCTTTAAATGCTTTATCGAAAATCATATCGTTTTTATTTTAAAACATTGAGTGTCATATTATAATTATAGTATTTATCCTTTTTGAAGTCGATGCATCCTTCGTCGAGTGAAACAAAACCTAATCGCGAATAAAATGTTTTATTTTCCGGCAGTTGGGTTGTTAAACCCACTAAATTGCAAGCGAGCGGTAAAGAAACAAGTTCTCGAACGGCACAGTTAATCATTTCAGAACCAATTCCTTTTCTCCTATATTCCCGTCGGATTGCAACCATAGACAGATAATAAAAATCAGAAGTTTTAATTGCTTTTTTCAGCGTCTTTTTATTTATTCCATCTAAAATTAACATCCTGAACAGCGCATTCGTTCCGAATTTTAAAATAAAACGGGGAATATTTACTTTTAAATATGTTGATATACTGCTATTGATGCCATTTGGAGGTATCAAAGTATATGTTCCGATTATTTCACTTGTTTTCTTGTCTTTTACGATATTTGTCAAAGCCTTTTTTTCATTAATAATAAACAGATTAGCCTTAAATAGCCACAATAAGCCCTCTTTTCGCCTGTTTTTATTTTTAAAAATCAACGAATAGGCAGGATTTGTAAGAAAAGCATCAGTTAATATATCTGCAACTTCATTAAAATCTGAATTTTGTATCTTGTCAATTACAATTTCATTCATATTTGTTCATAATTTTTATTTCTTTTATACTCATTCTTTGAACGTCCTTTCTTTTCCGCCTTCCGAATATACAACGGATAAATGCTCGCAAAATGGATTTTAAAAATATTTAATTTTGCCATATTTATTTTGAATGAATAATATACTAATCCTGTTCATCGTTTCTGTTTTTTATATTCCTGTTTCACTTTTGCAATCAATTCGATATCGCCGGAATTTTCCGCAATCAATACGGCGAAGTTACTTATTTTATCGGCTTTGTCAATCTGATTCTTTGAAATATTATATTTGTATAATATCTCGAAACATTTCAAATAATTCCGGTTTTGATAGTTTACATTACTTTGGTTTTTATCGTCAGTTAATTGAATACTTAAATAATCCAGATGAAATAAGTTATCAACCAAGGCTGTGTTAAACATATGCTTTTGGTAATATTTTGGTGTTGCGGTTAACCCGACATAAACCGGTCTATTCCCCGTATAATTACTTAATATATGTGTCAATACAGCCTCAAGACTGTAGGGGTTAGATTCATAAAATTCATCTTCGAGTTCTTTAATATTGTACTTTTCAAATACTTTATCCCTGTAACTTTTTACAAGTAGCATGTCAAAACTTAATACCGTAACGTCTGTCCTGATATTTTTAACGTCCTGTATCATCCATAAAGGATATGTATCATTATCGTGTTGTGTAAATATAATAGCATCAGTTTCTAATGACATTAAAACATTATACCCGTAATTCAGCAAACCCGGTGACATTTCATTACGTTCAAACCATTTTTTATTAACCTCTTTTCGTTTCTCAAAATCAAAAATACAATCTGTATAGGTAATCATTGTAGCGTGTATTCCCTCAAAATCGGGATTCATGTCGTATGCTTTTAAAAGAAATGAACCTTTTGTCGGGTCAAATCCCCTTTCAGTCCAAACCACATAATTATA
>JAITHX010000167.1 GCA_031279735.1 Prevotellaceae bacterium | reverse complement strand
AACCACTAACCACTAATCACTTGGTTAGTGGTTAGTGCCTGTCGGCTCAGTGTCTCCGTCTCACTCCACCCGTCCGACAGGCACTAACCACTAACCACTAACCGCTAACCACTAATTAGGATGGTTGGCTGGGTCGATTTCTGTCGATTTCTGTCGACCGAAATCGACAGAAATCGACCCAGCCCGACTGACAACAACCAACGACAACCGCAAGTTCGGCGCAGGGCTAAATGCAAGGCTCTATTGCACCCGTCAGGCAATTCAATTTGTTCAGCATCCCTAAGTTATTTATTCCGCATCCCTTATACTCTCGCCGATTGATGAAAGTCCCAATCAGACCCGATTTAGACTTTCACTTCACTGATGAATGTCTCCCGCACTTTGCAGAAAACTTTCGCCTGAACACGTCTTTTGAAAGCCCCCCTATACGGGCAATCCAAAATACTGCGAGGAGATGCTTGTCTCCCCAGCAGGGAGATGCTTGTCTCGTTGCGAGGAGATGCTTGTCTCCCCTATAGGGAGATGCTTGTCTCGTTGCGAGGAGATGCTTGTCTCCGCAGGCTGGGCGTAGCGAGACGCTGCGCCCAACCTGCGGATTTTGGTACCCCGCCTATACCCCGTAATATACCTGCGAAGCCTACGTGTTTCTTCGTGCCTAATTCGTGTTACTTCGTGTAAAAATATTTTTGCTGCATGTTTATTACACGAAGAAACACGAAGAAGGCGCGAAGAAACACGAAGGCTTCGCCGGTTGGGAGTAGCGTCTCGCTACGCCCAACTTGCGGACGCGGCATGCCGCGTCTCCGTGCCGCGTCTCCATGCCGCGTTTTCCATTTTCAACTCTCGAATTTAACGCGACGGAAGTATAATTGTTAATGGTTAATGGTTAATGGTTAATGGTTAATGCCTGTCGGACGGGTGGAGTGATACGGAGACACTGAGCCGCAGGCATTAACAATTAACAATTAACAATTAACAATTAACAATTCGAATCTCAATCCTCAATTCTCAATTTATCAAACCCCAGCTTCCATTCTTTCTCGGAGACTACTGCTCTCGTGTCGCACTTTTTCGTTCCGGGATTGCCGCCTATTTCCAGTATTTTATCGTCGTAAACATCGTCGGTTTCGCTGTCTTCGTCCAGCTCCTCTGCCGGCACAGCGTGCAGCGATGCGCACAAGGCGTTCAGCGCCTCTGCGTTCAGTTTGTTTTCGCAGCAGTCCAATGTATGCAGCTTAGTGTTGCGGCTCGCGTCGAGACTTGTAAGGCAGTTTCCTCCGCAATTCAGAAGTCTCAGCTCCGCGTTGCCGCTCACGTCCAGCGCTGTCAGTTCGTTGTAGAAACAATCCAGACAAGTCAGCGCCGCATTGCCGCTTATGTCCAGCGTTGTCAGATTGTTGCCGGAGCAATCCAGCAAAATCAGCGCAGAGTTGGTGCCGGTGTTCAGCGTCGCCAGTTTGTTGATGTGGCAGTCCAGCTCGACCAGCGCCGTGTTGCGACTTGTATCCAGCTCTGTCAGCTCCATTTCAAAACAGTAGAGTTCCTCCAGCGCAGGGTTTTGTCCCGTATCCAGACTTGTCAGTTCGTTCTTCGAGCAATTCAGCTCGGATAGTTTCGCATTGTTGCAAATATCAAGGGTTTTCAGTCTGTTGAAGGAACAATCCATACATATCAGCTCCGTGCTGCGGCTCACGTCCAGATTATCAATCTTGTTGTACGAGCAATCCAGATTATTCAGAGCGGTGCAGCCGTCGAGATTCAGACTCGTCAAATCATTGTACGAGCAATCCAGACTGTGCAGCGCGACGTTATCGCCCAGTTTCAACGCTGTCAGCCCGTTTCCTCGACAGTCGAGTCCTTCCAGAGCCGTGTTCGCGCTCACGTCCAGCTCGTCCAGCTCGCAATAAAAGCAATTCAAGATTTTCATCTCTTTATTGCGGCTTACATCCAAGCTTCTCAAACCGGAGTAGTGACAGTGCAGAATTTGCAGCGCCGCGTTGCGCTGCAAATACAGACCTATCAGTTTATTGTTCGCGCAATCCAGACTGACCAGCGCAGCGCTCCCGCTAACGTCCAGAAGTTTCAGCCCGTTGTTCGAGCAGTTCAGCGTTGCCAGAGCGGTATTTGCGCTTACATCCAAACTCTTCAGTTTATTGTTCGCGCAATCCATACTGACCAGCGCGACGTTCGCGCTCACATCCAGCTCCGTCGTCCCGTTGTTCGCGCAGGCGAGTTCTTCCAGCGCGGTGTTTGCGCTTACATCCAAACGCTTCAGTTTATTGTAGGTGCAATCCAGACTCGTCAGCGCCCTCTGCCTGCTCGCATCCAGCTCCGTCAGCTTGTTTTCCGCGCAGGCGAGTTCTTCCAGAGCGGTGTTTGCGCTTATATCCAAACTCTTCAGTTTATTGTCCGTGCAATCCAGCGCGACCAGCGCGACCTGTCCCCTCACATCCAGCTCCGTCAGCTTGTTTCCCCTGCAAACGAGCTTTTCCAGCGCCGTATTCGATTTCAGGCACAAAGTCCTCAGCCGTGCCGACGCGCAGCTCAACTCCTTCAGCGCCGCATTATGGCTCACATCCAGCTGTCGCAGCTTGTTGTTCGAGCAGTCCAGCGCTTCCAGCTCAGGGTTAGCCTCCACGTTCAGACTCGTCAGCAGATTGTCCTGACAATACAGCTTGCGCAAACCCGCATTGCCTTTCGCGTCTATCATCGTCAATCCCATTTCGGAGCAGTTCAGCATAGTTGCCGCTCCCGCAATCCTTATCCGGCGCACGGCGCACTTATCGGCATAGCGATGTTCCACCGTCGTCGGGTCGGTTTCGGGAACGAATATTTCGGCGAAACCGTCGCCCCAATCTATCATAATTTCCCCGCAGCCCGCCGCGTCGAACTTCGCCGTCTCGACCTTTCCGGACATGGTCAACACCGTCTCCGCCTCGCCGCTCAACGCTGCAAACTCGGGCAAGATTTCACTAAAATAAACCGTTTCTCTTTTCATGTAGTTCTTAATGCTTAATTTTTAATTCTTAATTCTTAATTCTTAATTTCCGCAGCGCAGTACAGGCTGTTTTCGGTGCGCACCACTATTTTGCCGTCGGTCAACGCGGGGGTCGAGAATGTGCGTTCGCCGGTGGAGAACGAAGCTATGAGATTGAACTCGCTGTCGGCTGAGAATATGTGCATTTTGCCGCTGTTGGAGAAGAGGAATATTCGACCTTCGGCAATCAGCGGCGAGGAATAGAACTCTTCGCTCAGTTCGTGGATTTTTTTCAGTTCGCCGGTCTTGGCGTCGTAACAGGCAACTACGCCGTAGCTCGTTGCAAGATAAACGTTGTCTTTCGTCGCTACCGGACTCGATACTTCGGGCAGATAGTCGTTCGCTTTCCAGAGGGTTGAACCGTCGGTGCCGCTGATGGCTATGAGGGTTGCGTATTCGCTTGCTCCGTAAACCACATCGGCGGCGCTGCACGGACTTGAGCCGACTTCGCCGTTGAGACATTCCACGCGCCAGTATTCTTCGCCGTTGTCGGGGTTATAGGAGGTTATGTGGGGATTTCCCGAAAGGACGAGTTGCGGCTTGCCGGCTATTCGGGCTATTATCGGCGAACTCCACGAGATTTTGCCCGTTCTGTTTCTGCTCCACCGTTCGACTCCGGTGGCTATGTCGAAGGCGGCTACTCGCGGGGATTTGTTGTTGTCGTACTGCACTATGAGCAGGTTTCCGAAGACGAGGAGCGAGGAGGCGTATCCGTAGTGATTGTCGGGAACGCCGAGGTTCTTCGCCCATAGTCGTCGTCCGGCGGTGTCGGCGCAAATCAGGTCGCCGGTGGCGAATATCGCGCAGACTTGTTTGCCGTTGGCGACTACGGAGGAGGCGGCGAGTCCGGTGTCGTCGGTTGTTTTGGGCACGGTTGCGGGCGAACCCTGAATGTTGTCGGCGGCGAGCGTCCAGAGCATTTTGCCCGAATCAAGGTCGAAGCAGTAGAGTTCGCGGGCTTGGGCGTCGGCGCCGGACATGAAGACCCTGTTGCCGTTGATTACCGGCGAATTGAATCCTTTTCGCGGCGTTTCGGCTTTCCACGCGATGTTGGCGCCCGCGCTCAAGTCCCATTTGAGCGGCAGTTTCTTTGCCGGCGATATGCCGTTGGAGTTGTTGCCGCGAAAGCCGTTGTGGGCGGTTACGGGCGCTGCTTTGCGCGGCGCCGGACTTTCGGCGGCGCTTTGTGCGGCTTGCGGGCTTGCAGCGGCTGGGGTCGGAGTTTCAGCGACGGGTTTCGTTTCGGGTTTAGTTTCGGGTTTAGTTTCGGGTTCGGGTTTCGATTCCGGAGATTCGGCGACTGCGGGCGGATCGGCGTTCCCGTCGTCCCGCGCAGGTTCGTCGTTTCGGGCTTCGAGCGGGGGAGACGAGGTTTTTTCCCTGTCCTTTTTCGGGTTGTTCGACACGAGATGCGGCGACGAAAGCCCCGCGAACACGAGCGCCGTTGCGAGCAGCATAACGGCGCCGAAGGTCACGTATTTGCGGGCGCTGGTCTTTACTATCCACTCATCGACGGCGTCGAGCTTTTTCGCGGGGATGTTTTTGCTGCCGGCGTAAAGCAAATGAAGCGATACGACAAGCGCGGCGAACATTCCGAGCAGGATATAAACTCCGGCGGTCATGCGCGACGAACGGACAAAATAGGCTTTGCGCGACATCAGGTCGAGTTCGCGAATCTGCTCCTGCAAAACGGGATCGCTGGCGTTTTCGTCGTTCAGCCGTTTCAGCGTTTCGAGTATTTCGGTCTTAAGGGCGGTTTGCGGTTTTACCTGAAAATAGGTAGTCGTCAGCATTATCGCGAAAGTCGCGATGAACACGAGCGAGACGGCTGCAATGTTTCTCAAGATTTTCCTTTTCATTATGCTTTCGTGTGAATTTAATCGGATTTGGCGGCGAGGTTCTGCGGACAGTAGGCGAAGCAGCGCCCGCAGCTCACGCAATGGGCGTCGTTTATTTCGTAGTGTTTGCGGGCGCGCTTGACCGACAGTCCGGTCAAACTTATTCCCACGATTATCCCCGCCATGGCGCCCGCTCCGGTCGAATAGCGTTTGAACTTGTTCCGGACTGCAACGACTTGAGTCGAGAGTTCCCCGACGTCGCCTCCGCGTCCGTGGAACGCTTCGAGTTCGAACGACTGACTTTCGGGGCTGTTCTTTTCGGCGTCGGCGGCGAGAACCATTTCGAGGAGACGCACTTTCTTGTCGGTTCCGGCGAACGAATCGCTCAACGCTCTTCCGGCGAGCGCTCCGGCAAACGCCATGAAGGGCAGAACAACGAGATAGAGCAGGATGCGCCGGACGCCCGCCGGACGGCTTTCCTTGACTTTATTGTCGCAGGGCGGACGGATGGCGTCCACGTAACAGGCGTTGCGACATAGATCGCAATTGATGCATGACTGCTTGACTATTTTCACGTTCCACACCGAAACGCGCGAAAACAAGCCGAGCAAGGCTCCGTAGGGACAGAGGAAGCGACAAAAAGGACGTCCGGTGAAAATCGACGCTATCAGAAGCACCGCGCCGGCAACTATCATCGGCACTTCGCCTCCCATGCGGAATATCCCGATAAAGGGGTCGAACCGACATATTACGAACGAACTGCGCGTCATGGCGAATACCAGGGCAAGCAGCAGATATATCCACGGCACGAGCGACAGAAAACTTGCCAGAGGGCGCGGAACTTTATGGTTCCTAATGTTTATCAATTCCTGCAAGGCTCCGAACGGACAGGTTCCCGCGCAAAAGACCCTTCCGAACAAAAGCGCGAAAACCAGCGGAAGGATAAAGACGGCAAGGACGGAAAGAGGAATCGCGTAGGAACTATCGACAAGAGCGAGAGACACATTCTGTATCGCTCCAATGCTGCAAACGCAGCCCTTGCGGAAGAATCCGAAGTAAGCCACCGAACTTACGGCGACGGCAAGCACGGGCGTTCTGAGTCTTTTTCGCAGGGTTGCCCAAGCCGTTACGCTCATGAACAGAACGAGAGCGGCAAGGTCGATGCAAGTCCACAGAATTTCGTCGGGAACGCCGTAAACTAATCCGGGATAAGCGTATCCGGATTCAAAATCGGGCTTCGGGAAGCGATTTTGAACGCAAGGCAGCGCGGAGAACGCGGAGCGAGTTAACGCGAAGCGAGTTAACGCAAAGCAAGTCAATATGGAGTTCATTCAACCGTTTTTCAAGTCGTAAGCTGCTGTGGTCGGCACCCTCGCTATCGCGTCGGAAGGGCAAACATTGGCGATGGAACATTCGTTGCAATTAGTGCACAAATCCTGTTTGATCTGCATGTAGAGCGAACCGTTGCCGAACGAGTTGCAGCCTTTGGCGCACTTGGCGCAACCCGTGCAGAGCGATTCGTCGATGGTGTATTCGAAATAAGGTTCCTCCACGAATTTCCGAAGAATGGCGCCGGCGGGACACATCAGATTCTCGGCGGCGGTGTTCAGTTCCTTTACGTTGGAACGATAATAACCGCCGCACAAGTCGCAGTATCCGCACACCCTGTTCGCGTGCATGCATTTTACGGCAGAAACGGAAAGCACACATTCGGTCTCGCAGCGACCGCAATAGATGCATTTCGCCGGGTCGATCTGCCAGAAGGTTTCGGAACGTTTGCCGGATTCTGCTTTTCTCAGCAGCAATCCGGCTATAGTCAGGGCGGCACCGCCGGCGGCGATTGTTCCGCAGCGACGCAAAAAATCTCTGCGGGCAAGCGGCGGCGGCACTGCTTTTTCTTTTCTGTGTCCGTTTCCGTTTCGCTTCATTTCATTTCGCTTCTGTGCTCCATTTTGACCTGAAGCGGATTCGCGATTATTTCGCTTTGCGTGCTTCTGTTGGAATGTATTTCGGCTGCAAGAAAAATGGCGTCTCTCAGGGAATTGGGCAAAGCCATACCTTTTCCCGCAATATCGTGACCGGCGCCGTGGGCGGGCGAAGTTCTCACTACGGGCAGTCCTGCGGTGTAGTTGACGCCTCGGCTCAGACCGATGGATTTGAAGGGGATCATTCCCTGATCGTAGTACATGGCGAGTACGGCGTCGAAATTTCGGAACGCGCCGGAAGCGAAAAAGCCGTCGGACGAGTAAGTTCCGAATGCAAGTATTCCCTTCGACTTGGCTTCTTCTATCATCGGACGGATTATGTTTTTTTCTTCTTCGCCGTCGTGCGGGTTCAGCGACAGGACGGCAATTCGCGGAGCGCGAATGATGAAGTCGGTTTTGAGGCAATTGTTCAGCACGCAGAGTTTGCTGAGCGCCAAATCCATATTGATGGATTCAGCCGCCTGCACGAGGGGTATGTTTCCGGTTACGAATCCTATTTTCATCAGATCGCTTATCATTACCGCCATATAGTCGGCAACGTTGAATTTGGCGGCGAAATACTCCGTGTGTCCCGTAAAGTCGGGCAGTTCCGAAGTAGAATTGGATTTGTCCGTCGGGCAGGTTACTATAACGTCTATTTTACCGTCGCGCAGGTCGGCGGCGGCGGCATCCAGAGCCTTCATTGCCGAGAGCTTCGACGCCTGAGTAGGGATGCCCATTTCGACTTTGACATTGTCCGAAACGTTCAGAATATTGGTCTTTTTGGGGTTTGCTTCGTCCACGCTGTTTATTTGATTGAAATTGAACTGTTCCAAATTCAATACCTTTCTGTAGTAGGCGGCCGCTTTCGCCGAACCGTAAACAACGGGCATAAAAAATTCGTTTATCGAAGCATCGGAAAAAGTCTTCATTATTATCTCGTAACTTATTCCGTTAAAGTCTCCGTGAGTTATTCCCACACGTATTTTATCTTTCATCCGAAAATGTTTTTTGTCTCCCGAAAGAGACGATTACTATACTATATTTTATTCTTAATTTGTTTATTCCACATATACTTCAAGAAGTTTCGCCGAAGGTTCCGGCACTATGTTCACCGAATCGGTCAGCGCGGGGATTAAAACCGTCTCGCCCTTCGAGATGCTTTCGGTTATCCCGTCACATTCAAGCAGCGCGGCGCCTTCCGCGCACATATAAACAACGAAGGAATCCAGCGCCGAATAGTCCCGTTCCGTCGGTTTGGAAGCCGACAGCAGATTCACGGTGAAATAGCTGCATTTTGCAAGTTCGGACACTCCTTCGGTCTTTGCGGCGTAGCGAGTTTTGTATGTCCGGCACGGCTCGTAGTCAATCACGTCTTCCGCCAGTTCGGTATGCATTTCGCGCGCCGTTGCCGGATTGTTTTCCCGTCCCCAGTCGTAAATTCTGTAAGTAACATCCGAAGTCTGTTGAATTTCCGCTATCAGCAGCCCTTCGCCTATGGCGTGGATTCTGCCGGCGGGCAGAAAGAACACGTCGCCCGGTTTCGCGTCCTCGACGTTGATAACCTCCGTGAGCGAACCGTTCGCCGTTCGTGTCCGGAACTCGTCGCTGTCGATTCGGCGATTGAATCCCACGTAAATGCGCGAATTTTCGTCGGCGTCGAGCACATACCACATTTCGGTTTTGCCGTAAGCCCTGTGTCTTTCCAGAGCGAAATCGTCGTTCGGATGAACCTGTACGGAAAGGCGTTCGGCAGAATCTATCAACTTGAAAAGTAACGGGAACTCAATGCCGAATTTTTCATAAATTTTCTCACCCACTAAGTCTCCCATGTAAATTTCCGTTAACTCCCGAATGTCGTTGCCTTCCAGGAATCCATTGGCGACAATCGACAAATCACCTTCCACCGACGACAACTCCCAGCTTTCTCCGATTTTTTTGTCGTTTTCGGGGTGTCTTTTTATAACACTCTTTAACTTTTCTCCACCCCATATTCTCTCTTTGTATATGGGTTTAAATTTTAAAGGATACAACTCCATTTTTTTCGTTTTAACAAGCCGACAAAATTATGTAAAATATTTCTACTGCTAAAACTGCGAGGTGCAAAATAGAGATTATTGTCGCGCTTTAGTCTGAATGCCGGCGCATTAGGGCAATGAAGCCCAAAATGTGTTGCAATAAATTAACAATTAGCAAATTATAAGAAAAAAATGTCTCGTTTGGATTAAACCTTTCAGCCCTGTTCGTGTCTATTCTTTATCTTTTAATTAGGTAAAAGGTGGATTAAATTAAGTTAAATTTATGCAAGAATAACCATTTGTGTGTACTTTTGCGGAAAATTTGAGAGTTTTTATAAAACAAAGAATAAAATTAAGTAGATCTTGGCAAAGAATAGAAAATACAGGTTTAATCCGGAGACACTATCTTATGAAATTGAAAAAGTATCTTCGACCTCACGGCTAAAACAAGGCTTTTTAGCCTTCCTGACGATGAGTATTATCGCAATGATTTGGATTTTGGCTTATTCCACATTCTTCGATACCCCCAAGGAAATAGGCTTGCATAGAATTACTCAAGACCTGCTTCTCGAATACGAATATATCTTCATGAAACTCAATGAAGCCGAAAAAACGCTGAACACAGTGATGGAACGCGACAACAAAGTTTATCGCGCCGTCTTTGAAGAGGACACCATTCCTTATTCCATACGGAACGCCGGCTTCGGAGGTACCGACCGATATGCCAAATTCGAAGACCTCGGAATCAAAAACCAGGATATGCTGAAAAAACTCTATCAGCGAATAGATATCATAAACAAAAAAGCATACATACAATCCAAATCATTCGACAGAGTAGGCGAACTTGCAGCAAACAAAATCAAAATGCAGCAGTCGATGCCTATCTCCGTCCCCGTCGATTTGTCGAAAGTGCATTTCTCGTCGAGTTTCGGCTACAGAACCGATCCGTTCTTCGGCGACCGACGAATTCACGAAGGCATAGACTTGTCGGGCAATACCGGCACTCCGATTTATGCCGCCGGCGACGGAATCGTCCTCCGTTCGACTTTCGCCGGAGCATTCGGATACGGCTATCTGGTGGAACTCGACCACGGATTCGGATACACCACCCGTTACGCCCATCTTTCAAAACTCTGCGTGACCGAAGGTCAGAAAGTGAAACGCGGCGACAAAGTAGGCGAAATGGGAAATACCGGAAAATCCAGAGGCCCGCATCTTCACTACGAAGTACGCCTGAAAGGCATCCCCCAAAACCCCCTGAATTATTTTAAGAACAGCTTTGACGAAAATCCCGAAACTTTTGAATTTGTAGACCAAGGCGACGCTATCTGATTATGTCGATTATGAAAACAAATAAGTTTGCGAACAAAAAATTTGTCTTCAATCCCGAAACCTTAGAGTATGAGAGCATCGGGCGAAACATAAAGCTAAAGCTCAAACGCACAGTTTCGTTTCTGCTGTTCAGTTTCATCATAGCCGCAGTGTATTACGCGGTTTATTCCCTGTTCTTCGACACCCCTTCCGAATATTCCGTGAAAAGAGAAAACAAGATTCTCAAGGAACATCTCGACGAACTGGGCGACAGATACCAGCACCTCGACGAAGTAATATCCGACATCTCGCGAAGAGATTCAAATATTTACAGCGTTATTTTCGAATCGAAACCCTTGGACGGATTCTCCAGCGAAACATCGCTCGCCTCGGCATACAAAGCGCTTCAGTCGAAAACAAATATGGAAATACTCCAGTCGGCAAACGAAAAATTCTCGCAACTCTCCCTGAAAGTCCAAAAACAGTCGGAATATTTCGACAGTCTGAAAAATTTAGTCGCCGCAAAACGGGAAGAACTCGAATACATCCCCGCCATAATTCCGATAGTCGGACTGCATGTCAATTCCATAGGCGCGTCGGTGGGCGATAAGATTCATCCAATATACAAGGTGTTTCATGTACATACGGGTATAGACTTCGCCGCATCCGTGGGAACTCCGGTCGTGGCAACCGCATCCGGAAAAGTAAAGCACGTTATAACAAAAAAATTCAGCACGGGAACAGAAATCACCATCGACCACGGCAACGACTACGAAACCCGCTATATGTATCTCAATAAATCCTTAGTGAAGGAAGGTGCGCGCATAAAATGCGGCGACAAAATAGGCGAAGTAGGAAATATCGGTCTCTCCGTGCCTCACCTGCACTACGAAGTGCGGATGGGCGGAAAGATAGCCGACCCGTTGAACTATTTCTTCAAGGAATTGTCCCCTAAAGAGACCATAGTGTATGCGTTAATGTCTCTGGACAAGGGGCAGTCTCTGGATTAGCTTAGTTAAATAATATTAAAAAACAAGATAGATTAATAAAATTACGTTCGCAATGCTTCCCGTTATCCGGTTAATTAGTAATTTTGCGCCCGTAAATGAATTGAAAAATGATTAGTATGAAGTTTAAAGTTTTAGTATTTTTTTGTGCAACAGTACTATTAGTTTGTTGCTCGCGCAACAGCCAAGTTTCGGATAAAACCGGATGGAAATATAACGACGCCAAATACGGCGGCGTGGAACGTGTCAAACCCAACAGAGAACGAACCGCACCCGGACTTGTCTTCATCCAGGGCGGAGCGTTTATAATGGGACAAATAGCCGACGATATCGGTTACGAATGGAACAACACTCCGCGAAGAGTGACCCTGGATTCTTACTACATGGACGAAACGGAGGTGACCAATCAGCATTACAGAGATTATATCTTCTGGATATCGAAGGTTTACACGAACTTTCCGAACGTCATGAGAAGCGCCCTGCCCGACACTCTGGTCTGGAGAAGCCCGCTTGCCTACAACGAACCCTACGTTCAGACTTATTTTCGTCATCCCGCATACAATAATTATCCCGTGGTGGGAGTATCATGGCTGCAGGCTAACGAATACTGCCTCTGGCGTACCGACAGAGTCAACGAAGGAGAACTTATCAAGAAGGGAATTTTTAAATCCAACGTCGCGGAACAGCAGAACGAAAACAATTTCAATACGGATGCATACCTCGCGGGTCAGTACGAAGGCGAATTGGGCAGCACCAAAAAACAGCCTAAAGACATTGCAACGAAAGAAGTTCGCCGCGTGAGATTTGAAGACGGGCTTTTATTCCCGAAATACAGACTCCCCACCGAAGCCGAATTTGAATACGCCGCCGCCGCGCTTATCGGCACAACCTACGACGAAAGAGTGGTCGAACGGCGCGTTTACGGCTGGAGCGGCACCAACGTCAGAGACGCCAGCAAGAAAAGAAGAGGACAAATGATGGCGAACTTCCAGAGAGGACGAGGCGACCTGGCAGGCGTTGCAGGAGCGAAACAAAACGACGGCGACGCTATTGCGGCTCCCGTACGTTCGTTTCCGCCAAACGATTTCGGATTGTACGACATGGTTGGTAATGTCAACGAATGGGTTGCCGACGTGTACAGGCAAATGTCGTTCGAAGACGTTGAGGAATTTAACCCTTTTAGAGGTAACGTATTCACCAATATTTCCACTGATGCCGAAGGAAATGTCCTGCCGAAAGATTCGCTGGGAAGAATAAGGCGAGACACCATAGGTGTCGTGGACAGATACAATTATCGCGTCGGCGACAACAGAAACTACAAGGACGGCGACAATTTCTCGTCGATATTTTATTCCAGCTCCCCCGACAAAATAGATACCATATCCAACTCCGACAGAGTCTATTTCCAGGGAAAAGGCAAGAAAAAGGAAGGCATGGTGACTTTGGTCAACGACAAATCCAGAGTGTACAAGGGCGGCGGCTTTCTTGATCGTCCCTACTGGCTTCGTCCCGCCACAAGAAGATTTCTCGACGAAGACCATGCTGCAATCGATATAGGGTTCAGGTGCGCAATGAGCAGCCTCGGCGGCGAAAACAGTGTGGAAGGTAAAAAAACGAAAAAGAAAAAATGAATTTTTGTTTTTGTGTATAATTAGACTCAGGGTTGCCCCTATTCGGGCAACCCTTATTTCTTTCAATTACGAATTACGAATTACGAATTACGGTGGTGGCGTGAATCCGTTGATCCTATCCCTGAAGGTACCGGTTTTGTAATAAGAAATCAGGTTCTGCTACTGTGCGGTTCTTCACCGCATCGCGGTGTTTTTTTACCGCAAGGGGCG
>JAITHX010000162.1 GCA_031279735.1 Prevotellaceae bacterium | reverse complement strand
TACGACGACCTTTCCAAACATTTCGGCGTTGATTTGCGTACATTATAATATGTATAACTCCGTTTCACAGCTCTGCCTTTAAAATGATTTTAAAATTCCGTCCGGGCATCGGATAGTGCAACACAACGTCGTAATACTGATTGAGCAAATTGTTTACCTCTGCCGAAATTCTTGTCCTGATTTTTCCGAATAAAAACGTCTTCCCCACAGTCAAATCGTGAGTGTACCATGGCTGTTCGTAATTGGCGAGGATATTGGCGGAATTGTGATACCGCTTGCCGACATAGATGCAGCTGTAATTCACATCCCAGGTTTTCCACGCCATATTTACGATAGCCGAGCCGTTGTGCCACGGGATGTAAGCAATCTGTCCGCCGTACCACCGGCTTGCCGGGTCGGTAAATTCCTGCGCCTTTTGATGCGTGTAGTTCAAACTGGTGTTGACCAGAATACCGGCTGGCAGTTTCCACGCAATTTGCGCGCACACGTCAATGCCGCGAATTTCCACATAACCGAGATTCATCATCATCCAGCGATACTGCCCGTTGCCTTTGGGAACGGCAACAATCTTGTCCGTAACCTCGTTGTAGTAAGCATCGGCGCGGATGTCCAGAACACTGACTGTTCCGCCTTTATATTCCTTATGATACATGAAGCCGACATTATATTGAACGGTGTATTCCGGTTTCAGCAGAATGTTTCCAATATCGGTATAATACAGATCGTTGAACGTAGGCATCCGGAAAATATGCTTGTAGAACGCGCGCAAATTCAAATCGTGGCGTTCAAGGGGTCGATACGAGAGGAAAACGGCGGGCGTAAACTCCTGTTTGTCGGCAGGTTTTTTCCCTGACCGGACATCTTCAAAAACAAAGGTCCCCAGAACGCTTGCCTGCCCTTTCAGCCGTCGCCACTCGAACGCCGTTGCCAGCGCCGACAAAACAGTGTTGCGCACGGGATAGGCAAAGTTCACAAGGTTTGCATTAAGGGTATTCCACTGATAATCGACCGACAGATTGACGTCCCAGTTCCCTGAAATACTGTATTTGCCGACAAGCGAGGCGTACATCTCATGTTGCATGAAAGTATTGTTGATATACATCAGCGATGTGTCCGGATTGAGGTAGCGCATCCGGTCGGCGGCGTATTTTGCATTGAACAGCATTTCGCATTTTTCCGGCAGGGGGATGATGTTTTTAGCCGAAAACTGCGCGAAGAAGTTCCTGTCCCACTGTCGCTGCGAGCGCTTCCACACATTATTGACAATCGCGCCCGGTATGCCCTTTTCGGAATCATAGAAATAGGCTTTGGCGTGCCACGATCCGCCGCCGGCTGTGTATCCGTTCAGTCCGCCTTCGAGCCGCAGGGAATGAATGTCGCCGTTCTGACGAATGGCGGTCGTGTCCCACGCCACCTTTCCGTCGGGCAGAACCCTGCGGTAGCGAAACGGATATTTCCCCGACGCATAAATGTATTCGGCATTGAGCGAGGAGGAAATGTTCCGGGTGATTTTCCGTTCCCACAGCACCGACGGATTGACCAGACCGAATGAGCCGGCGCGCAGATACGACACAAGATTGTAGCTGTCGGCGCCTGCGAATCGCGGTCGCCGCGTGCGCAGATACACCGTTCCCGCCGAGCCGAAATCTTTTGCCGACTGGAATATTTCGCTCTTCTGACCGTTGTACAGACTGATCTCCTCGATATTGTCGAGCGAGAATTTGCCAAGGTCAATCTGCCCGTTCTGCGCGTTGCCGAGCTGAATGCCGTCGTAGAAAACGCCCAGATGATTGCTGCCCATACAGCGGATGTCCACCGTTTTCAGTCCGCCTATACCTCCGTAGTCCTTGATTTGCACGCCGGAAAAATAGCGGATAGCATCGGCAACGGAGAAACTGCTCAACGCTTCCAGCTTCTCGCCCGAAAGCCGCTGCGAAGGAATAACCTCGCGGTAACGGTCGCCGACGACGACCACCTCGTTCAGGATTTGCGCGCTGTCCGGTTCACTCTGCGAAAAAACCCGAACAGCGGCAGCAAGACACATACTTGCCAGAAATGTTATTTTCAAAAACATAAAAAGTCGTTTAATTTCTTCTTAAACAACCTTCGAACGATAAAAAACGGGGATAAACACAACGGAAAAATCCATCTCTGTCTGTCTCCGGCTCTATTCCTCGAAAGCCTTAAACCAATATAACTCTGGCAGGTCTTCTGACTTACTCGTCAACGAAACGCCTTCCCGGTTTCCCAGTGGCTTGGTGTTGTTTCGCCGTTCAATCCGTAATTCGTAATTCGTAATTCGTAATTGAAAAAGAGCTTACAGCAGCGGGTCTGTTCAGGATTCTCACCTGATTCCCTTTTCAATGCTCGTCCCGAATGGTAGAGCATCACCAAAATCGGCGACAAAAATAGCGATAAAATCCGAATCGAATAATGTTTGCTACCTTTGCAATAAAAATTTTTGTTATGACAGTTATAGATATCGACGAAACCACTAAAGTAGGCAAAGAGATACTCCGCCAGATTGCCGAAAACCCCGAAGCAGGAAAAGTCAGGGATTTTGAATCTGCATTTTTTGAATCTTCGTTTGACGACGAACTTGACGATTTCCCCCATTTCTCGGAGGAATATCTGAATCGCGTGAGGGCTGAAATACTTGCAGACGGACCCGACGACGAAATTCCCTGCGACGAAAACGGAGATCCGATCGGATACACGTGGGAAGAAACCCGTGAAATGATGTACAGAATACTGTCCGGTAAAAGGCGTTGATTTGCGGACACTATGAAAAAATTTAAACTCAGAATATCCAAAAGAGCTTACGCTGACATTGCCGGACTTGCTTATTTTATTGAAGATTTGTCGTCCGCCGGCGCTTCCGATAAATACATGCAGGGCATTGATGATGTCATTGAAAAACTTTCGTATTATGCCGGCTCTGTCGGAAAGAATGAATATGTTCAGAAAATGTTCGGCGAAAAAGCCCGCCATATCACTTATAAAAAGATGGCGATTATCTTTTCGATAAAAAATGAAACGGTTTTCATCAAACGGATAATTGCCTGCTCGCTTATTCATTAATTTATTTATTTGTGTTATGACAGTTATAGATATTGACGAAACCACCGAAGTTGGCAGAGATATACTCCGTATGCTTGCCGAAAACCCCGAAGCAGGAATAATCCGTGATTTTGAACCTGCGTTTTTTGAATCTTCGCTTGACGACGATGACGACGATGATGATGATGATGATGATGATGATGATGACGACGACGAATTTGACGACTTTCCACATTTCACGGAGGAAGAACTGGAATGCATGAGGGCTGAAATACTTGCCGACAACCCCGAAGGCAAAAACAGAATGCTCACTATTCCCCGCGGCGAGAACGGAAAGCCAATCGGAACTCAGTGGGAAGAAGTATTGGAAGAGATGTGCGACGACCTTTCCGAACATTTTGGAGTTGATTTGCGAAAGTTAGGAGAAAGAAAGTTGTGATTTCTGCTTTTGCCAAAAAAGATATGGCAAAATTGAAGGCTTGTCTCAAAATAAAAAACGAAACAGTTTACATCCACATCCCTAAGCTATTTATTCGACATTCCTTAGTGCGCCGGCACTATCTTCACATCCCTTAACGCGGTCTTGAAATTTAGGTTAAATGATTTTTTTGCCTTAACCCATTGTCGTAGCTTTGCCCCGATTTTTGAACGACCCTCGCGCAGCAAATTTTTCAATCGTTAAAAATCCGAAGCGGCTGCGAGAAAATAACGGGCGTCGCGCCGAAAGTCAAAAAAGGTTATTTGAAGAATCAGGGGCGTTATCTGAAAAGTTCCCGCAACAGCGGAATTTTTTCCCGCAACAGCGGAATTTCTTCCCGCAACAGCGGATTTTCTTCCCGCAACAGCGGATTTTTTTCCCGCAACAGCGGATTTTTTTCCCGCAACAGCGGAATTTTTTCCCGCAACAGCGGATTTTTTTTCCGCAACAGCGGAATTTTTTTCCGCAACAGCGGAATTTTTTTCCGCAACAGCGGAAATCTTTCCGGCAACTGACGTGAAAGTTCAGGCTACATCTCTGGAAATTAAATATAAATTAAGCAAATATAAGTTTAACGATATAACTAAAACGGGGTAAAATATGGCAGACAAATTATTTCCCGAAACCATTGCGGGATTTACCGAACACATGAAAATCGCGCACTCGAAGATGCAGGCGAATCTGTCGGCCTACGGGATCGATCCGGCGAAATTCGAAGCCATAACGTCGCTGTACGAGACATATTCGGAGAAGGCGGCGGTGGCGGCGAATCCGGATACGGCGACTACCGGAGCGCGTCGGGCGCGCGATGCCGCCCGCGATGCTCTCGAACACGGATGGCGCAAGTTCCTCAACGAATATGTGAGGTACAACTCCGCCGTTCCGATCGAGGATTTCGAGGTGTTCAGGATCAAGCCGCGCGATTATACGCCCACTCGCGTCGGGGTTCCCGACACCGTTCCCGTGCTTTCGATTAAGGAAGTCGGCACGAGAAGGTACGAAATAGAAATTTTCGACGGAAAAATCGGCGGAAAGAAAAAACCTAAACATGCCGCCGGCAGTTATATATATGTTGCAATCACTGAGCCGGGTACGGCACCGGCGCATCAGGACGAATACCGCAAGACCGACTATTCTTCAACCTGTCGGCATGTGCTTGAGTTCCCTCTCGAACAGCTTGCCAAGCAAGCCAACATCTATGCCCGATATTCGAACTCGCACGGAAAGGAGGGTCCCGAAAGCGTTGTCGAAACAATCATAATCGGATAATTTTTGGAACGGAATGTTGCCCGCATGAAAATAAAATCACTACTTTTGCGCGGATTTTTTTAAAGGATAAATAAATGAAACATCTCATCATTGCCCTCGTGCTGGCTCCGCTTGTCGGGGCGGCGCAGAACGCGCCCGATTTCACTCTCGCCCGCGCGCTCGAACTGCTTCCGGCTCACTCGACCGGCTATTTCGCCACCATAGACGGCGACAAGCCCGATTTGAGAGGCTGGCAGTTTCAGTGCTACGAAAACGGAAAGTTCGTTTTCGCCACATCGAACGAAAAAGCGGTTTTTCGTCAAATAAGCAAAAATCCGAACGTGGCGTTCGCCTGCGCCGCCGGCGAGTATCATTTCAGGATCAGCGGCAGGGCGGCGTTTGTTTCGGCGGCGGAGAAAAAGCGACTGTTCGCGAAACTGTCGCCGCCGGTGCAGAAGATGTACGGATCGGCCGACAATGCCTCGCTTGTCATCTTCACCGTCGCGGGCGGCACTCTTCGCGTGGCGCAGGGTTTTGGAGCCTTTCAAACAATCAAATACTAAATGGTATCGGCAAATAACCTGACCGTAGCTTTCGGCGGATTCACTCTCTTGGATTCGATAAGTTTCACCGTCAACGAAAACGACCGCATAGGACTGGTCGGCAAAAACGGAGCCGGCAAATCCACCCTGCTGAAAATCTTTGTCGGACTGCAGCAGCCCTCGTCGGGAAGCGTTTCGGCTCCGAAGGATTTCCGCATGGGCTATCTGCCTCAGCAAATGGCGGTGGCGGACGGAAAGACTGTTGTCGAGGAGGCGATGACCGCCTTCGAGCAGCTGAACCGCATCGAAGAGGAAACGGAACTGATTTCCGCTCAGCTCTCTTCGCGCACCGACTACGAATCGGACTCATATCTCGCGCTCATCGAACGCCTGCACGCGCTCACCGAACGCTATCTTCTGCTCGGAGGCTCGGACAGAGAGGGCGAAACGGAAAAAACGCTTGTGGGTCTCGGCTTCCGGCGCGAGGATTTCAACCGTCCGACTTCGGAGTTCAGCGGCGGGTGGCGCATGCGTATCGAACTGGCTAAGATTCTGCTTGCCAAACCGCGCCTGCTCCTGCTCGACGAACCCACGAATCATCTCGACATCGAATCCATCGGCTGGCTCGAGGATTATCTTCGCTCGTACTTCGGCGCGCTGATTCTCATTTCGCACGACCGCGCTTTTCTCGACGCCGTGACCAACCGGACTATAGAAATTTCGCTGGGCAAAATATACGACTACCGCGCCCCCTACGGCAAATACGTGGAACTGCGGCGCGAACGGCGCGAACAGCAGACGGCGGCATACGAAAACCAGCGGCGGATGATAGAAAAAACCGAAGAGTTCATCGAACGTTTCCGCTACAAGGCAAGCAAGGCGAATCAAGTGCAGTCGCGCATCAAGCAGCTCGACAAAATCGAAGTGCTCGAAATAGACGACGAGGACGCGGCGCGCCTCAACATCCGCTTTCCCGCCGCCCCGCGTTCGGGCCGCGAGGTTTTCAAGGCGGCGGAGATAGCCAAGAAGTACGGTTCGCACACCGTTTTTTCCGGAGTGAATCTCCTTGTCGAACGGGGCGAAAAGGTCGCTTTCGTGGGACGCAACGGCGAAGGAAAAACCACCATGTCGAGAATCATCGTCGGCGACTTGCCGCACGAAGAGGGCGAAGCCGTTGCGGGCTACAATGTCAAGATAGGCTATTTTGCCCAGAATCAGGACGACCTGATGGACGGCGAATCAACCGTGCTCGAAACTCTCGACAGGATTGCAACGGGCGACATTCGCACTCGGCTGCGCGACATTCTGGGCGCCTTTCTGTTTCGCGGCGAGGACGCGGACAAGAAGGTCAAGGTGCTTTCGGGCGGCGAACGCTCGCGTCTGGCAATGGCGAAGCTGATGCTGGAGCCTTATAATCTGCTGGTGCTCGACGAACCCACGAATCACATGGACATGCGTTCGAAGGACGTGCTGAAAAGCGCCCTCTCGGCGTTCGACGGCACGCTGATAGTGGTGTCGCACGATCGCGAGTTCCTCGACGGTCTCGTGGAAAAGGTGTTCGAGTTTCGCGACGGCATGGTTAAGGAGCATCTCGGCGGGATATACGAGTTCCTCGAACGTCGCAAGCTCGAAAATCTCCGCGAACTCGAACGCAAGGACAAATCCGTTTCCGAACCCGCCCGCGCAGCCCGCACCGTCGGCGCAGCCGTCAAAACCGAGCGCAGCGGCATCGCCGACAGGAAAGAAAAAGGAAGCGAACGCCAGCTGAAGAAAATCGAACAGCAGGTAGCCGAGACGGAGCGCGCCATTGCGCAAATCGAAGCGGAAATAGCCGGAATGGATTCCTTTCTCGCAGGCGGCAACAGCCCCGACGCCGCGTTCTTCGACAGATACGAAGCAAACAGGCGAAAGCTAGCGGAAGCGATGGAAAGCTGGGAAAATCTGTGCGCGCAACTCGAACTTACACGCGGCTGAAAAAAAAAAAGAAGCTTAACGCACAATGTTTTGCGATGTAATTTTGAAAATAAAACGAAACAAGGAAAAAAAGCATTATTTTAGGGGCGTATTTTTTAATTACAAATATTTTTAAAAGGTATGAGTTATCTGAAATTTAACAAAAGCGAGCTGGTGAACCTCGAGTATTCCCTATCTATGGAAATGCTAAGCACCAACAGAGCGGGCGGCTATACAAGCACAACGATAGTCGGCTGCAACACTAGAAAATACCACGGATGGATGGTATGTCCCATCAAGGAACTGGGAGGCGAAAAGCACGTTCTGCTTTCTTCGCTCGACGAAACGATCGTACAGCACGAACAATCGTTCAATCTCGGAATACGAAAGTACCCCGGCAGTTACGATCCGAGAGGGCACAAGTACATCATCGACTTCGAGTTTGAACCCACGCCCTCGCTGACCTACAGGGTCGGAGGCGTGGTGCTGAAAAAGGAACTGATCGTGGTGCACAACGAAGAGCAAATCCTGATGCGTTATACGCTGCTCGACGCGCACTCCCCCACCCTGCTGCGCCTCAAGCCGATGCTGGCTTATCGCAACATTCACTCACTGAGCAAGGCGAATCTCTATTGCGACATTCATTTCAAACCCGTTGCAAGCGGTATCGCGTCGAAGCTCTATGCCGCCTACCCCTCGCTCTACATGCAGCTAAGCAAAAAGAACGAGTTCGTCGCCGTACCCGACTGGTACTACAACGTGGAGTATATCGAGGAAAAGAAACGGGGCTACGAATATCTCGAAGACCTCTTTTCGCCCGGATACTTTGAAACAGACATAGCGAAGGGCGAAAGCGTGGTCTTCTCGGCTTCGCTGAAGGAGGTAAGCCCCTCGTCGCTGCTCGACGAGTTCAACAGGGAAATGACCGGACGTCCGCCCAAGAACTCGTTCACGAGCTGTTTGCGAAACACCGCCGACCAGTTCGTGATGCGAAAAAGCAAAAACACCGAAATAGTCTCCGGCTACCATTGGTACGGATGCCGGACAAGGGACACTTTCCTTTCGCTGCCCGGACTGCTGCACGACGACCCGACTACCTACAAATCGGTGCTCGACACTGTCTCCGCCAGACTGAAAAACGGAATGTTTCCCGACGTTGCCGACGGCGACGACTATTACGCCGTCGATACTCCTCTCTGGTATTTCTTCGCCATACAGAAATACCTCCAGTTCTCCGGCGACAAAGATTCAGTGCGCAAGCTCTATTTTCCCAAGATGAAGAGCATCATCGAGGCTTATGCCGACGGAACGAACGAGGGCATAAGGATGCACGACAACGGTCTGATCTGGGCAGAAGAACAGGGCGTGCCGAAAACATGGATGAACGCGGTGGTCGATAACCGCCCCGTCACTCCGCGCTACGGATACACGGTCGAAGTAAACGCCTTGTGGTATAACGCGGTGTGCTTCGCCCTCGAATTTGCCAAAACATCGCGCGACAAGTCCTTCGCCTCGCGCCTTGCAGATATAGCCGGCAAAATAGAAGCGAGTTACTACAATGTCTTCGCGATACCCGACAGCAAACATCTCGCCGACTACGTAGGCTCCGCCGGACAGAACAAACGAATCCGCCCCAACCAGATTATCGCGACATCGCTGCCCTACAGCCCTCTGAGCGAAGAAACCAAGGAAACAATACTGAAATCGGTAAAATACGATCTGCTGACGCCAAAGGGAATCAGAACCGTTTCACCCACCGACCCCGTGTATAAGGGCATGTATGAAGGAACGCCCGCCGAACGCGACGCCGCCTTCCATCAGGGCACCGTCCACGTGTGGCTGCTGGCTCACTATGTCGAAGCCAGATTCAAGCTCTACGGAAAGGCATTTATCGCCGAAGCCAAACGCTTGATGCGCGGCTTCGAGGAGGACATGACTTCGCGCGGTCTATGCTCCATAGCAGAAGTTTACAACGGCGATCCCCCCCACGAAGCGCGCGGCGCCATATCGCAGGCGTGGAGCGTGGCGGCAATACTCTACATCGCTCAACTAATCAACCGTGAATCCTCTATAAACAATTAACAACACATTGTCATGAAAAGAACTATATGTTTCTATTTTCAAGTTCACCAGCCGTTTCGTCTCAGACGTTACCGCTTTTTCGACATCGGCGAAAGTCATTTCTATTTCGACGACTTCGCCAATCGTTCAATAATGAGAAAGGTGGCCGATCGCTGCTACCTTCCCATGAACAAACTGCTGCTCGACCTGATTTCGGAACACGGCAATAATTTCAAAATTGCTTTCTCCATCACGGGTTCGGCTCTGCGACAGTTTGAACTCTACGCTCCGGAAGTTCTCGAAAGCTTCAAACGGCTTGCAGCTACGGGCTGCGTCGAGTTTCTCACCGAAACCTGCGCTCACAGCTTGTCGATCATGAAGGACGAAAATGAATTTATTCGTCAGGTGGAACTCCACCGCACTCTGACGGAACAGTATTTCGGCCTCAAACCGACGACTTTCCGCCTCACCGAACTCGTTTACGACGACCTTATCGGATCGCTCGTCGAAAAACTCGGCTACAAAACAATTCTCACCGAAGGCGCGCGTCACATCCTCGGCTGGAAAAGCCCGAATTTCGTCTATGCAAATGTCATCAATCCCAAGCTGAAAGTCCTGCTGCGCAACTTCCGCCTCAGCGACGACATCTCGTTCCGGTTCTCCGACCGCGAATGGGCCGAATGGCCTGTTACAGCCGACAAATTCGTGGGATGGATCAACGCCCTCCGACCCGACGAGGAAATTGTAAATCTCTTCATGGACTACGAAACCTTCGGCGAACATCAGGCTGCCTCGACCGGCATATTCGACTTCATGAAGGTGCTGCCGGGCAAAGTGCTTGCCGAATCCGACTTCGAGTTTCTCACTCCCGCCGAGGTGCACGACAAACATCAGCCCATAGCGGCGATACATGTCCCCCACCCTATTTCGTGGGCAGACGAGGAACGCGACCTCAGCGCCTGGCTCGGCAACGAATTGCAGGACGACGCCTTCGATTCGCTTTACGCCCTGTCGGACAAAATCGGGAAAATCTCCGATCCGGAACTTGTTGACATCTGGCTGAAACTTCAAAACAGCGATCACTTCTACTACATGTGCACGAAATGGTTCTCCGACGGACACGTTCACAAGTACTTCAATCCGTACCAGTCGCCCTACGACGCCTACATCAACTACATGAACGTGCTGAGCGACTTTACCGAACTCGTGAACGAACACGCGGAACCGGACGAGGCCGCGCAAAAGAAAATTCTCGACGCTTTCCGCGAAAAGAACAAAAACAGTCCCTACAGTGTGGCGCTGACTGAGGCGACAAGCAAAAGGAAAAAGGCGGAACCGGTTTCCTGCACAGCCGACAACGCTCCCTCGACAACATGAATCTCATGCCGAGAATAGGTTACGGATACGATGTGCATGCACTCGGCGAGGGTCGTCGCTTCGTGCTTGGCGGTGTTTCAATCGAACATTCCAGAGGATGCATCGCTCATTCCGACGGCGACGCGCTTATCCACGCTCTCTGCGACGCCCTTCTGGGCGCCGCAGCTCTCGGCGACATAGGAATGCATTTCCCCGACACTTCGGAACTCTATCGCGGCATCGACAGCCGCGAATTGCTTGCAGCCACCGTCGCTATGCTCGAAAACGAAGGTTACGCGACGGGCAATATCGACGTCACCGTGGCTTTGCAGATTCCGAAAATCGGAAAATACATCCCGGAAATGCGCCGAACTCTGGCGGAAATAATGAAAATCGACGTGTCGCAAGTATCCGTGAAAGCCACCACTACCGAAAGACTTGGATTCGAGGGACGCGAAGAAGGCGTTTCAGTCTATGCCGCGGCATTGATTTATCGGATTTCGTAAATTGCGGCTCATCCTTTCGAAAACATGGCTTTTCCACACAATTCGCGGTAGAACCAAAAAAAAATGATCGACTATGCGTCGATCATTTTTTTTTTACAGTCGGGGTGAAATGACTCGAACATTCGACCCCTTGCACCCCATGCAAGTGCGCTAGCCAACTGCGCCACACCCCGAGTGTTTAAATCGGGTGCAAAGGTACGTATATTTTTCGTATCTCAAAATAAAACGCGCATATTTTTGCTAATGCACAACTACCGCAACAATATTTTCTGAAACATTATCTCGTCCTCTCTTCCTTCGGCTGTTCTGTTCCATTCCGTTTTACGTCCGCACTCCGCGAAGCCCGCCTTGCGCATACATTCTATACTTTCGATGTTGCGCGCCGCCACATTGCAGTAGAGCAAATGAAGGTGCAGGATGTCGGATGCGTATTCGCTCACGAGTTGAAGTGCTTGGGTGGCGTATCCCTTTCTGCGGTGGCTTTTGGAATAAACCAGCAGACCGACGCCGGCTCTTTCGTGCGTCGGGTTGAAATCGAACATATCTATCGTTCCTACGGCGCCTGCGTTTTTAGCCGTTATCATGAGGCGCAGCTGTCGATTTGCGTAAATATCATTTTCCGAAAAAATATATTTTTCGAGATTGAACCTTGAGTAAGGCGCCAGAGTGTCGCTCACTCGCCACGTATCAGGGTCGTTTTCCCAAAGGTAGAGCAGCTCCACATCTTCCGGCTCGAGCGCTCTTAGTCGTACAAATTCATTTTCCAGAATCATCGGTATAATTTTTTTTATTTTCTTTTGAACCTTTTCAATTCTCCGTTGTTTCTTTAGCGTGTAAGTTAGTTTTTCATAGGTTAGTTCAACAGTGAGGCGGAGACACCCAAGCTCCGCCTCATTCTTTTCAGGCTTTTAGCCCACGCTGCCTTCGAGGTTTATCTCAAGCAGCTTTCGCGCCTCGACAGCGAACTCCACCGGCAGTTTATTCAAAACCTCTCCAGCGTATCCGTTTACGATGAGTGCCACGGCGGCTTCGGTCGAAAGTCCCCGCTGATTGCAGTAGAACAGCTGGTCTTCGCCTATCTTCGACGTTGTGGCTTCGTGTTCCACCGTTGCCGAGCTGTTTTCGGTTTCTATGCAGGGGAACGTGTGTGCGCCGCAGCGGTCGCCGAGCAGCAGACTGTCGCACTGCGAGAAATTCCGCGCTTTTTCGGCGTTCTTCGTTACCTTCACCAATCCTCGGTAGCTGTTGTTGCTTTCGCCGGCCGAGACTCCTTTGGACACTATGCGGCTCCGAGTGTTTTTGCCTATGTGAATCATCTTTGTGCCTGTGTCGGCTTGCTGCCGGTTGGCGGTCAGCGCAACGGAATAGAACTCGCCGATGCTGTTGTCGCCCTTCAGTATGCACGACGGGTATTTCCACGTGATAGCCGAGCCGGTCTCGACCTGAGTCCAGGACAGCTTCGCTCCCTCGCCGTTGCACAGTCCGCGCTTAGTGACGAAATTGTACACTCCGCCCTTGCCTTCCCTGTCGCCCGGAAACCAGTTTTGGACAGTGGAATACTTTACTTCCGCGTTTCGTTCCGCCACTATTTCCACTATTGCGGCGTGGAGCTGATTCTGTTTCCTTATCGGAGCGGTGCATCCTTCGAGGTAGCTGACGTGCGAATCCTCGTCGGCGACTATCAGCGTGCGTTCGAACTGTCCGGTATTGACTGCGTTGATCCTGAAATAGGTTGACAGTTCCATCGGGCAGCGGACGCCTTTAGGTATATAGCAGAACGAGCCGTCGCTGAACACCGCCGAGTTCAGGGCGGCGAAATAATTGTCGTCGGGCGCGACCACGCTTCCCAGATACCTGCGAATCTTTTCCGGGTGTTCGCGCACCGCTTCGCTGAACGAGCAAAAGATTATCCCCTTTTCGGCAAGCGTTTCGCGGAAGGTGGTTTTCACCGACACGCTGTCCATCACCGCATCAACCGCCACTTTGGGCGCCACTCCGGCAAGCGCGTTGCGTTCGCTGAGCGGAACGCCGAGCCGTTCGAAGGCGCGTTCCAGTTCCGGGTCTATTTCGCCTTCGGCAGTGGCTGTCTGTCGCGGCGCGGCATAATAAACGATGTCCTGATAGTCTATTGCGGGGATTTTGAGATGCGCCCAGTCCGGCATTTGCATTTCCAGCCAGCGGGCGAAAGCGTTAAGCCGGAAATCCAGCAGCCAGTCCGGTTCGTCCTTTTTCATCGAGATAAGCCGGACTACATCCGCGTTCAAACCTTTGGGGATAGTTTCCGTGTCGATGTCGGTCGAAAATCCGTATTTGTACTCCTCGCCGCTTCCGTAGGCGAGCCTGTCTTTTTCATTCGTTACATTCATATCTGTTACCTGTTATCTGTTATTATTATTGTGTGTTGTTCGTCTGTCGCGTTTCGCTTCGGCGTCTTCCCGCGCAAAACCGTAAGTATTCCTGTCCACGAAATTCATGAGTTCGGTAAAGAACCCGTGACCGGCTTTCCGCTCAATCAGATCGCACATCTCCACGCTGATTTTGCGATAGGAGTCGTGCCCCTGCTTCTGCGAGCGCAATTCGATGAAATGAAACGCTTCCCGAAGATTCATCGTAATCTCGTATCTCAGCCTGTAGGCAAACGGAACGGCATACTGCGCCGCGTCCTCGCCGAACTCGCTGCGCAAAGCCTCGTAAACTTCGGCGGCGGCAACCAGCGCCTTTTCGTAGATCGATTTCTGTTCCGGATGTTCGTCGAGTTCGTCGGGCGTCACGTATCCGTTTCGCGTCGAGAGCTTCTGCCAGATAATCGTCAGTATCCGGTGGCGCTGCAAATCGCGAAACGCGCCGTAGTCCGAAAGAATTTCAAACCTGTAAACCGGCATCTCGAACGCTCGACCCGGACGATGGCGGCGGTTGGCGCGTTCGCCGCAATACTGTTCGAGCAGAGCCGTTTTCTCCGATTCGGACATTGAGGCGATTTGCCGGTCTATCGCGTCGCGCGACGCTTCGGACGATTCAAACAGAATTGCCTGCAGCGTCTTGTCCAGCGCCGCGGGGTCGAAATCCGTCAGGGCGACTTCGTTGTTCGTTCGTCGCGGAGCGCGGTCTCCGTTCGGCGCTCCGCGAAGGATGCGCGAGGCGCAGTCGGCGGTGTTTCGCGCCGTATCGCGCAGATAGCGGCTGTGGAGTCGGCCTCTGTCGTCGAGATCGACCCTCGCGAGGAACGAAGGCACCAGCTTGCGAAGCTCTTCGAGCATCATGTCGGCAAACGCTGCGGTTTCCGCGCTGTCGCTTGCATACATCCTGACAAGCAGATTCTCGAACGACTGCCCGTCGGCATATATTCCGAGATTCGATCTCGTTGCGGCGGGCAGCAATCCCCGAATCATGTCGCAGGCTTTCGCTTTGACTGTTGCCTCGCGAGCGCGGTCGGACGCTCCTTCCCGCCGGAAAGAGGCGTTCAGACGGGGAACGAGACCGTTCAGAATCTCCGAATACGCATCGAAAAGCGCATCCATGCCCTTGCGGAAAACGGATTCGAAACCCGTTCCGCGCACCTCGCCCGGAACAGCATAGCGATACCTTCCGCCGGTCTTTTCGTTGAAATAAATATAGCGCGTGCTTTGCTCCAGATACGATGCCAGCCTGCCCCGCTCCAATACTTTCGTCAGCACGTTCGACGCCTGCTCGCAAGCCAGATGCGCGCCTCCGAGCTGAGCCACCGAATCGTCGCCGAAGTCGAGAATCATCTTGTCGTAGAGCGACGATGCCCGACGCAAGCCCGCATTTCCGGAAAAATCGCCTGCATACAGCTCCTCGTCGTAGAACTCGTCGAGAAACAGCCGCCTCAGCGACTTCCCCGAACGACTGTAACGCGCAAACAGCGCCCCCTTGACCGTTTCCGGCAGATTCCGCAAGCCGAACACCGGCTTATCCACATTGGTGAAGTAGCGATTGAGCACGACAACCTCCGCCTCCGAAAACGATTCGACAATAAAATCATTATCCTTATCCATCATAACACATCAGTTATTTTTAAAGCCCGCAAAGCTACGCAAAGAATCAGGAACTAAAAATTATTTCAATTTATGATTCGCAATAAAAACACTAATTTTGCGGCGTTAAACGATTTTGTATAGTAACGGTTGATTAAAAAATGTTGAAACGGTTTTTTAAAAATGTGTGGGTCAGACATCTTGCGGGAGCTTTTCTGACTGTAATATTCATCTTTGCATTTAGCAATGTCTTTCTTGACTATTTTACCCGACACGGCGATTCGTTTCCTCTCCCCGAATTTACGGGCAGAACTCTGGACTCGGTTCGCTTTATTGCCCAAGCAAACGATCTCCGGCTCGAGGTAATAGATTCCGTTTACAGGCGCGATGTTCCGGGCGGGGTGATTTTCATGCAGAATCCCGAAGCGGGGATGTCCGTGAAGAAAAACAGAAAAGTGTTTTTGACCATCAACTCCCGGTCGCCTCAGAAGGAATTGGTGCCTTGGGTTGTGGGATTCTCGCTGCGGCAGGCGAAAGCCAAGCTCAACGCGGTGGGACTGAGAGTGGGTAAGTTGATTTACGACAACAGCGACCCCGCAACCGACAATGTTTTGCAACAAAAATACAAGGGGCGATACATCAATGACGGCGAGAAGATTCCTGTGGGCGAATACATCGACCTCGTGCTGGGGCTGAACTTCGAGGAACTGACGGTGAGCGTTCCCGACCTTATCGGCCGCTCGAAACACACTGTCGAGGATGCTCTTGTGGAAAGTTCTCTCAACTATTCGCTGGTTTTCGACCGAACCGTAAAAAACTACACCGACAGCCTTAACGCCGTTGCTTACAGACAGGATCCTGCCGCCGGCACCAAACTCGACCGCGGAAGCACGGTCGAAATTCGGTTTAAATATTCCAAATAGAGCCGCAATATGAATTAAGAATTAAGAATTAAAAATTAAGAATGACCTGACGGACGCGGGGAGTGAGACGGAGATACTGAGCCGCAATATGAATTAAGAATTAAAAATTAAAAATTAAGAATGACCTGACGGACGCAGGGAGTGAGACGGAGATACTGAGCCGCAATATGAATTAAGAATTAAGAAATAAAAATTAAAAATTAAGGTTCTGCAGGGAATTGTGTGGAAAAAGTTTGCGTGTTTTTGTAACGCAAAGGGCGCAAGGGCTTCGCGTCCTTTGCGAAGGGTGCGCGGTTACGGGTATTGAGGGCTTGACCCGCAGCCTTCGGCGACCTTGCGCAAAGGCTTCGCAAAGGACGCGAAGCCTTTGCGTCCTCTGCGAAGCCTCTGCGCCCCTTGCGGTAAAAAAACACCGCAACGCGGTGAAGAACCGCACAGTAGCAGAACCTGATTTCTTATTACAAAACCGGTACCTTCAGGGATAGGATCAACGGATTCACGCCACCACCCAATTTGCAATACTGCCATTTATTCCGCATCCCTTAATTATTGATTTTTGCGTTCTGAAATTCCGGAAATTTTAGGTAAAATTCCGGAAATTTCCAGACTCCGCGCTACAATTTTCGGAACTTATCCTACAAAGAAACAGATTCGTAAATTCAATGAACTTAGATTATTCTCCATGAAATCCAGCCTGCATTTTCAAAAACCGTATTGTTGACCTGCTCAACAACTATTTTTTAACGAACAACTCGATTTCGTCCATAATATAGTCTTCGCCCTGCGCATGCAGCATGTCGAAACAGTCGCGCAGATAGTCGAACACTCCGTGCTTGCGGAAAATAAACAGAGTTTCCTCCGCCGAAATATCCGCATGGCTTTTGTATCTTTCGAGACAGAAGGATAAGAACAGCAGGATTTTCCCTTCGTCCTGCGATTTCGATTGTTTCTCTTCTTCCAGCATCTCGAATATATCCTGACCGCTCATGTACCAAAGTTTTGCTTCTTCGTCCAAAAGAATTTCGTAGCAATCGGAATGATAGAGGTAGGCAAAGGCATCTTCGCTGCCCATCTGCTTCTGCTGCATGATTATTTCCGCCAGCTGCTGAACTTTAAACGGCATTATTGCCGCTTCAATGCTTGTATTTTT
>JAITHX010000152.1 GCA_031279735.1 Prevotellaceae bacterium | reverse complement strand
CGCCCCTTGCGGTAAAAAAACACCGCGACGCGGTGAAGAACCGCACAGTAGCAGAACCTGATTTCTTATTACAAAACCGGTACCTTCAGGGATAGGATCAACGGATTCACGCCACCACCCCTTCAGGGATAGGATCAACGGATTCACGCCACCACCTGCACGCTGAAAATCATCGCCCGCGCACAGATAGATTTTCGACGCGGAGAGGCTCTATCATTGCGTACATTTAAAATGGAATAAACATGACCGGAAAAATTGTCATATACGTTAAAAGAGGAGAGACCGCCGGCGGCGGGAAGAAATTCGTTCGCGAATCCGACGCAACATTACTCGTCGGACGAAGCGAAAAGTGCGATATCAGATTCGAGGACGCGGGCGTGTCGAGGCAGCACTGCGAAATTGTCGTCGCTTTCCCGCGACTGTCCGTGCGCGATCTCGACAGCACGAACGGAACCTACATCGACGGACGCGACATTCGCAACGACGGAGCAGTTGCGCTCGCCGCAGGACAGCGCCTCGGAATAGGCAAATACTGCGAACTCGCTGTCGAGCCGCTTCTGTCCGTAAACTCGAAATGCATAGTATGCGACAGCGATATGGAAACGACGCGGGACGAAATCGGCATCTGCTCCGCCTGCCGTCGAAACGAAAAGGAAAAGGCGGCGCTTGCCGAAAACATCATCGAAACGCTCAAGCGAATCTCGCGGCGCAATGCCGATTTCGCCGGAACCGGATGCTCCAAAGTCCGCTTCATCGGCGAAGGCACCTCGGCTACAGTCTATCTCGCCCGAAGAAACAACGACAATGCCGCCCTCAAAGTCCTGCGCTTCAAAACCGAATGTGGCGAAAAGGAAAAACTGCTCTTTGAACGCGAAATTCGCGTAATGCAACAACTCGCGCACGAAAAGCTCGTCAAACTCATCGACTGCGGACAGGCAAACAGCCGCTTCTTTCTCGTGATGGAGTTCTGTAGCGGCGGCAACCTCGAAGAGTTTGTCGAACAGCACGGCGGCAAGCTCGACCCCGCCGTCGCCTTCTCCATCTTCTTCCAAATCCTCGACGGTCTCGACTATGTGCACAATGCCGAAGTGGAATCGAAACTCGCCGACGGAACTTCCCGCAGAGTGACTGGTATAGTGCATCGCGACATCAAGCCCTCGAACATCCTCGTGTTCGACGGCGCCCCCGAACATCCCTCAATCAAAATCGCCGACCTCGGCATAGCCAAAGCTTTTGAAACCGCCGGCGAAACCATCGAAACCCGATCCCGCGACGACAAGCGCAGAACTGTTCGAGGCTCGTTCGCCTTCATGTCACGACTCCAATACCTCGACTGCCGATATGCCAAACCCGAAGTCGATGTCTGGGCGGCAACGGCAACTCTGTTCTATATGCTCGCCGGTACCCCGCCGAGAAAACTCCCCTGCGAACCGAACGCGAAACTTGCCGACTGTCTCGCCCCCGACAGCCTGTCGCCCGAAACCATAGCGTTAATCGACGAAGTCCTGCGCGAAGGCTCCGCCTCTTCAGTCTCCGGCATCCGAAGGCTGACCGACAAATACCGAACTGAACTCGGAACAGAAATCGAAACCGCCGACAAAAGAAAGTATCCCGAAGCGTTCGCGCTTAAAAGGGAATTGGATTTAATTATGAATTATAAATTATGAATTATGAATTGCCTGACGGACGTCTCAATTACGAATTACGAATTACGAATTACGACTGCGGACGTACAGCCGAAGCGTCCGCAGTCGTAATTCGTAATTCGTAATTGAAACTTATAAAGGATGCAGTTCGGTTTTTTAGCACACAGATGACACAGATGACACAGATTTAAATCCGCGTAAATCTGTCGAATCTGCGTCATCTGTGTCATCTGTGTGCTAAAAAAACCGAACGGCATCCTTTATAAGTTTCAATTACGAATTACGAATTACGAATTACGACCCGCTTCGGCTGTACGTCCGCAGTCGTAATTCGTAATTCGTAATTCTTAATTCGTAATTGAGACGTCCGTCAGGCAATTCTTAATTCTTAATTCTTAATTCTTAATTCTTTTCAGTATTAAGTCCGAGGAGCGCACCGACTTTTTCAGCCATTCAAACAGTATCCGATTTTTCTCGTCCTTGTCGAGACGCCAGTTCGCTTCGCTTGCTTTCAGACGCGAAACAAGCGCATACATGCATATCGCCGCAGATACGGATACGTTCAGGCTTTCGACAAATCCGCACATTGGAACGTAAACCCGCTCGTCGGCGCGATTCACCGCATATTCCGAAAGTCCGGTCAATTCGGTTCCGAACAGAAGAGCGACTTTTCCCGTGTTCAGGTCGAAGGTTTCGATGCTGTCCGCGTTCTTTTCGGGCATGGCGGCTACGATCCTGTAACCGTTGTTTTTCAGCGATTCTATCGCCTCCTCTGTCGAGGCGTGCCTGATTATGTCGAGCCATTTGTCCGAACCGAGCGCAATGTCGGGATTCACCCGATAGGGAAACCTGCTCTCGACTACATGCACGTCCTGTACGCCGAAAGCGTCGGCGCTGCGCAGCACGGCGCTGGCGTTCTGCGCCTGAAAAACATTTTCGAGACACACCGTCAGATAGCGTGTCCTTTCGGCAAGTTTCTCCTGCATCAGGCTGAAACGCTGCTCGAGGGTAAATCGCGAAAGCTCCGCGACCAGATATTCAATCGACATTTCTTTATTCCGTATCATACAGGGTGCAAAGATAGTCGTTTTTTATGCCGCAAGCGAAAAACATCAAACTATTTTCCAGCCTATTAAAGAAAATAACGCCCGAAAACTTGACTGTTCATCGAATTATGCTTATGTTTGCGTCCATGTTTAACATAGATACTTGAAAATATGGCTCACAAAATTGTAGAAGATTGTACTGCTTGTGGAACTTGTATTGATGAATGCCCTGTTGAGGCAATTTCTCCCGGAGATATCTACTCGATCGACCCGGAAGTGTGCACCGACTGCGGCACTTGCGCGGATGCTTGCCCGTCTGAGGCTATTCATCCCGAATAACAATTATAGTTCACAACAAATGCAAAGAACAAAGCCGGCTCCAGCGAGCCGGCTTTGTTTTTGGGCAATTCGATAATCTTCATTACTTTTGCACCCCTAAACGCATAAGACGAAAATGAATACGAAAAAATGGGCTATCGACACCATAACTCTTGAAATGAAAGCTATCGAACGTCTTGTCGCCTTCGTGGACGATGACTTCGAAGCCACTGTGGACGCCATCCTCAATACCAAAGGACGCCTGATTGCCTCCGGCGTGGGCAAAAGCGCTATCATCGCCTCGAAAATCGTGGCAACTCTGAACTCCACAGGCACTCCCGCCGTTTTCATGCACGCCGCCGACGCCATCCACGGCGACCTCGGCACTATCACCCCAGACGACATCGTGCTTTGCATCTCGAAAAGCGGAAACACTCCGGAAATAAAAGTGCTCGTCCCGCTGATTCGAAGCATGGGAAACCAGCTCGTGTCTATGGTCTCCGCACCCGGATCATACCTCGAAGAACATGCCGACTACCGCCTCAAAGCCTACGTGGACGCCGAAGCCTGCCCCTACAACCTCGCCCCCACATCAAGCAGCACCGCTCACCTCGTAATGGGCGACGCTCTGGCTATCTGCCTGCTCAAACTGCGCGGATTCTCCTCCGACGACTTCGCCCGATTCCACCCCGGAGGCTCTCTGGGCAAAAAACTCTATCTCCGAGTGTCCGACATCATCAGGCGGGAAAGACCTCTCGTCGCCCCCTCGTCGAACATCGACGCCGTCATACTCGAAATATCCTCCAAAATGCTTGGCGCAACCGCCGTGCTCGACGGCGAATATGTGGCGGGAATCGTCACCGACGGCGACTTGAGACGAATGCTCGAACGCAACAAGGACTTTTCGCGCCTCAAAGCCGAAAACATCATGAGCCGAAACCCCGTGACCGCAGACTACGACGACCCCGCAATCAAAGCCTTCAACCTCATGGAAGAACATTCCATCACCCAGCTCATCGTCCTCCGCAACGACAAATACGCCGGAATGGTACACATCCACGACATCCTCCGCGAAGGCATCATATAGTAGCCCCCCCCGCCCGCCGCATGTCCAAAATCGAAATAATCGCCTCGGCGATAAGCCTCTTGTGCATCCTCTGCGCCGTCCGCGAAAAAATCGCCACCTTCCCGCTCGGAATGTGCTCCACAGCACTCTACGGCTACATCTTCTTCTCGCAGCGCCTCTACTCGTCCATGAGCCTGCAGGCGGTGTTTTTCGTATTCAACGCATACGGAATCTACAAATGGACGCATCCCGCAGAAAAAAACGCAGCGCCCGACAATACCCTCGCCGTTACAACCCTCGACGCGAAAGCCCGCCTGCTCGCCCTCGCGACAGTCGCCCTGCTCACCCTGCTGCTCGGATACCTGACTTCCAGCCTGCACCGCCTTCTGCCCGCACTGTTTCCCGACGAAGCCTTCGCCGAAATTCCGCCCGACTACAGACTGCTCTGCATTTACATCGACGCATTTCTGCTTTCCGCCAGCATTTTGGCGCAATATCTCATGGCGCTGAAAAAGATCGAAAACTGGGTAATCTGGTTCATAGTCGATATTATCTCCGCCCCGCTCTACGCCGCAACAGTGGGCGCGGCGACCGGCATACTCTATCTCGTGTTCATCGTCACTGCCATCGCGGGATTCGCGGCGTGGAACCGCTCTATAGTGGTTAGTGGTTAGCGGTTAGTGGTTAGTGCCTGTCGGACGGGTGGAGTGAAACGGAGACGCTGAGCCGACAGGCACTTTAATTAGCGGCTATGGATGTGTTAGAAATAACTTATAAGGGATGCAGTTCGGATTTTTAGCACACAGATGACGCGGATTTGACAGATTTACGCGGATTTGAATCTGCGTGAATCTGTGTCGTCTGTGTCATCCGTGTCATCCGTGTGCTAAGTTATTTATTCGACATCCCTAAAAAGACTATATTTCGACAGTGATTTTACATTACTGTCAATAATTTGCATTATCTTCGCGGCATGATTTCAGATATGGACAACAACAGGAACGACATGTTTACAGAGCATTTCAGCCGCTATGAAACTTTTGACGCGACTGATATTTCCCGCTTTTACAAAGAGGAAAATCCGGATATTCCGCAAACGACCGTAAACTGGCGGATATATGATCTGGTGCAGTCGGGCATTATTCGGCGGGTTGGACGCGGTGTTTATCGTTTGGGGAAATCCAATCTGTTTCAAATAGATTTATCCCCTAAAACAAAGAAGATTGCCCGCTATGTCAAAAAGGAGTTCCCTTATACCGGCTTTTGCGTGTGGGAGCTGTCGGCGATAAACCTTTTCAGCCATAATCTTATCAATTTTAATTTGTTTATTGTCGATGTGGAACGCGATGCCGTCGATGCCGTTTATTGCCGATTGAAGGAAAAGCAAAAGAATGCGGTTAATATTCGAAAAACCCGCGACGATATTGCGGATTGGGCAGGATCCGTTTGTATTCGACCCTTAGTATCGCACGCTCCGCTGCACATGCAGGAGCAAATTTCGGTGGCTTCGCTGGAAAAAATACTGGTGGATTTGGCAACCGACAAAGAGTTTTTTTCGTTTCAGGGAAATGAAATTTTTTCGATATATGAAAACGCTTTCGAGAAATATACCCTTAACGAAAGTTCAATGTTGCGCTATGCAGCGCGAAAAGAGAAAAGAACTAATGTTTCGGAGATAATTAAAGCTGTGAAACGGTAGCAAATTGAATTTACTGTTAATAATTTGAATATATGACAGCACAAAAAAGCATTACGAAAGAATGGATTGAAGCGGTTGCAAAATCCAAGAAAGCGGATAAAATCCTTGTTGAAAAAGTCATTCGGGCACTGATATTGCTGGAGGGACTGAGCGAATCGGGCTTAAACTATGTGTTTAAGGGCGGTACTGCTCTTATGCTGCTTTTTAATTCGGACAAAAGATTGTCGATAGATATTGATATTGTTGTTCCCGAAAAAGAAAAAGATTTGACAGATATTTTACAAAATATATGCGCCGCAAAAGGACTCGCTCGCTTTGAAAAGCAGGAGCGGATTGCAGGAACAAACATTGACAAAGAACATTACAAGCTGTTCTTCACGTCTGCACTCGACAATCGGGAAGGACATATTCTGTTGGATGTTTTGAAAGAAGATGTTCTTTATCAAAATATTATAGAAATGCCGATAGACAGCGATTTTATTAGTCAGGAAAACGAGCCGGCAATGGTGCGTTTGCCCGACTTCAACAATATTTTGGGTGACAAATTGACCGCATTTGCACCAAATACCACGGGAATACCCTACTTCAAAAGCAACAGGGAAATGGGAATGGAAATTATCAAGCAAATGTATGACATCGGCTGTCTGTGTCACGAGGCGGATAATCCGAAAATTGGTGGTGGCGTGAATCCGTTGTTCCTATCCCTGGAGGTACCGGTGTTGTAATAAGAAATCAGGTTCTGCTACTATAAGGATTGTGCGGTTCTTCACCGCGTCGCGGTGTTTTTTTACCGCAAGGGGCGCAGAGGCTTCGCAGAGGGCGCAAAGGCTTCGCGTCC
>JAITHX010000128.1 GCA_031279735.1 Prevotellaceae bacterium | reverse complement strand
CCCGCGCCCGCCGGTATAACTTTCACAATCTGCAGACGGTCTCCAGCGGCCGTGTGGAGAACTTTCACATACTGCAGAAGGTCTCCCGCGGCCGTCGGGAGAACTTTCACATACTGCAGAAGGTCTCCCGCGGACGTCGGGAGAACTTTCACATACTGCAGAAGGCACCATAGCGCATCGCCCAATCTGCGGCAGGCGTGTCTCCGCGAGGGTCGGTTTCAGTCGGTTTCAGTCGGTTTCAGTCGATTTCAGTCGACCGAAATCGACCAAAATCGACCAAAACCGACCGAAACCGACCAAAACCGACCAAAACCGACCGAAACCGACCGAAACCGACCCTCGCGGAGACACGCCATGCCGCGTTTTCTATTTTCAACTTCCGAACAATTGCGTTTTTTGCGCGTTCTTCACATTGACAGATTAAAGTTTGAATTAAAAAAGAAAAAAGAAATCACACTGATAGCGTCGATATTCCGTCGGCGATTCAATGTGGCGAGAGGTAAAATGCAATGAGGGTAATTTATGTTCATCGTAAGTTAAAGAGATGTCGTGAAGAAACCGTACTTGTTTTTACGTCCGGCAAAGCTGTCGCTGTCGGCTATTTTTCCCTTTCGCGTCCGCTGTGCGCGATTTGCGAGGTTTTTTGCCGCAACGGGCGCAATGGCTTCGCGAGGGGCGCAATGGCTTTGCGTCACTTGCGAAGGCTTTGCGTCACTTGCGGTGAAAAAAACACCGCAACTCGACGAATACCGGGGCGAAGATTTTAAGACCCGCCGCCCGTCTTTCGGACGCCCAGCATCATGCCATACGTCTCGCGCCGGATGCTCTTCGGCATGTACACTGGGCGTCAACACCCCATACCCTGCGGAATGTTCAGCGTGTACACCGGGCGTCAATACCCCATACCCTATACCCCATACCCTATACCCTAAACTATACCCTATTATCCTGTTCATTCTTCTTTCCGCCGGTCTCTCGGCTCAGAGCTTTACTCTTGCGGACGACAGCGCCGTTACCGGACCCTTTCGCAAGGTGCGCGTCAACGTGACGTACAACGACACTATACCGTGCAGCGATTACGTTCTGAGCATTGCAGCCGCGCCTTCGTCGGGAAGCGCGAAGGTTGCGTCAGGGGGTTTCATCGAATATCGTCCCGATCAAAGCGCCGTTCCTCCCGACGACAACTCCGTCGTCGAAGTGCCTATAGTCTATCGGGTAAAGTGCGGCGCGACGGAGCGAAGCGCTACGCTTACGGTGAGGGTCAAGGGGCGCAACAATCCGGCGAACGTCATTCCTGCCGACGTGGCGTGTTACGATTCCATGCCCGCGAACACAAGTTTCGGCATCCGCAAAAAGTTCAACACCGCTCGGGGCAAGGATGCCAATGCCGTCAGCATATCGGCGTACTACGGCATCGACGCCTTCACTGCGCCTCTGGTAGGCGACCTCAACGGCGACGGCAAACCCGAAATAGTCATCATGGGGACTAATTCAACCGCTGATACCTACTTGATAAACCAGACGTCGATAAACATCTACAACGGACAGACGGGCGAATTGAAGCATATAGCGATGCTGGCAAACGCCGCGCCCCCCGCGCCTCTTAACGAGAAGGGCAAATTTTCGACACTCGGACTGACGTCTTACACAATGGGCGCTCAGTATCATCGGGCGCCTTCGATACTCGCGCTTGCCGACGTCGATGCCGACGGGCTGGGCGAAATTATCTACTGCGATGTGAACAACAGCCACATCTACGCTCTGAAGCCGACTTTCGAGGGCGAGAATCTCACCTCCGTGTCAATCTTGTGGAAGAGCGACAAACCGTACAGACCCTCAACGGGATGGACTACCTTCGAAGGCGGATTCGTGTATCCGCACCCGTATATCGCCGACCTCAACGGCGACGGAGTGCCGGAAGTGATAGTTTATAACAAGATTTACAACGCCGAGACCGGACGGCTGCTGATGGCATGGGGCGGAGAGACCGACGGCGACACGGGAAGCAGCGACATGGACGCGCTGAAGGACGTTACGGATTTGAAGCCAACGTCGGAGGATGCTGCAAAAAAGATTAGAAAAGTCGCTGCCACAGGACGGCGCCCGCATAAGGGCGGCTATTACGACAGAGACCTCGCTGTGCCGGCAATCGCGGACATCGACGGCGACGGACGGCAGGAAATCATCGCGGGCAACCGGATCTACAAATTCAATCTGACTAATGTTGCCGGAGACGAGGGAAACGAATACAGGATAATAAAAGGACCGCAGAGCGTAGAACTGCCGATAAACGAAAAGGGCGACACGCAGACTTTTCATCTCAGCGACGGATTCACTCGCGTTGCCGACATCGACGGCGACGGGCTTTTGGACGTCATCGCGGCTACGGGGGTCAACACGCAGGACAATCATCGCAACATACTGCTCTACGTCTGGAGTCCTCAAACGAAAGAGATGAAAGCCGCCGTCACTTTTTACGCGAATACCAATCACGGCACTTTCAGCATCCCTTTCGTCGGCGACATCAACGGCAAAAAGGACGGATGGGACGGAACGGAACGGAGCAGAAAACTGCCTGAAATATGCATTCTTACCGGCGGCGTGCATATCAGCCGCGCAACCGACGATTTTTACGGAGGCCGAACGGGACTTTCGTTTCATCCCAGCGTCGGCGACGCTGAGCTGACAGCCGAGAAATTCGGCGGAAAGCCCTCCAAAGGCGAAGGGCATATCGTGGGACTGACCTACGACGGGGAGGCGACGAAACTCGAAGAGCGGCTTAAGATAAGCTGGGCGATGGAACACACGGACAATTCAAACAACACGGGCATAACGCTCTTCGATTTCGACAACAACGGCGCGGCGGACATCTGCTATCGCGACATGAACAGTCTGAGAGTAGTTTCGCCGGCAAAATCCAAAAAGGATTACGTGAGGCTGGGCGAGAAGGTCGGCGAATCGGTGCTGTTCGAGATAGCGCTGTACAACAACACCGGATTCGAGTTTCCCGTCATCGCCGACGTCAACATGGACGGCAGCGCCGACATAGTGGTCACCGGCGATTCCGCAAATTCGGGCAGGGCGGTCGGACTGGTTTATGTTTTTGAATACAGCAGACAGAAGTTCGCTCCATGTCCGCCGGTATGGAATCAGAGCATGTACGACCCGCGACAGATTCGCGAGGATCTTCAGGTCAACGCCCGTCCGGTGTCGATGCTCGCAAAGTACTATTCGCCGGCAATGTGCGATTAGATACAGCACTACAACGGTTCGTGGATGCAGTGCGCGATAGTCAGGGACGACGACAAGTACGATCCCGTCGTGCGTCATCCCGACGCCGCCTTGCTCGACATGCGGGCGAGCGTTGCCGCCGACGGAAAAACCGACACTATCCGGCTCGTTGTCTATAATCGCGGCTCGGCAAGCATATCGGAGATGACGCCCGTGTCGTTCTACGACGCCGGAACGGCGGGCGAATCCGCCGAACCCGGCGTGTTTCTGACGCGGATGCCCGCAGGCGCCGATATTTTCCCCAACGAGATAGTCGAACTCGAATATGTGCTCGTCACCGAAGGTTCGTTCATCAATCGTCGCGTCCGCGCACGCATCATGGACGACGGCACAACGTTTCCCGCCGCCGGCTACAGCGATTGCGATCCGAGCAACAATGCGATGGCGGCTTCCGACTGTCCGGGTCTGGAGGTGGAAACGGGCGTTCGTCCGGGCAATGCGGTTTGCGGAGCCGGCGCGACGGTGCGGCTGTCGGTCGTCGGCAAGGGGGGCGGGGCAGTCTCGTATGGCAGTGCGCCGGTTTTCCAGTGGCATAAGGACAACGCGAAGATAGCCGGCGCGACGGATTCCGTGCTGTATGTGTTCGCGGCGGGCGAATACCACTGCGAGGTACAGGACAACACGTGCATCGCTCGAACCAACCGCGTAGCTGTCAGGGTTGATTACGGCGGCTACAATCCTCCCGCCCTGCGGCTCGCCGGCTCGCCGGCAAGCGGGAGGCTGTGCAACCCTGCCGGAGCTGTGGTTGTCAGCGCAAGCGGCGGGTATGCGAATCCTCAATACTTCTGGTACAGGGACGGACAGATTCTCGCCGGACTGACGGATTCGAGCATCGCGGCGAGCGAAGCCGGACTGTATCGGCTGGACATAGTGACCGACGGATGCATGGTGACCGACACTTTCCGCGTGATGCAAACAGCCGATTCTGTCGCCGTCGTCGGTTCGATTGCGCTTCCGGCGCTTCCGTGCGGCGGCGGCGTTCCGAACCTGACGCCCCCGGCAGTGAACGACAACGGCGGCGCGATAACGGCGGAGGGCTGGCAGCTGTCGGCAACGGCCGGAGATTTCGACTTTCGCGACTTCGACCCCCAAACCCCGCTGACGCTCTCCGACCACGGAAAGAGACTGCGATACCGTGCGGCAAACTACTGCGGCGAGGGTTACAGCGACACCGCAACAGTTGCCGTGACCGACAAGCCGACGATAGCCTCCATCGGAACTCTCGACGCGATTTGCAATGGAAGCAATCTTGACATCGGCAAGCCGGCCGTCGCGGACAACAACTCCGGGATAGCGGAGGAAGGCTGGATGCTGGAAACCGACACGGGCAGCAACCGTTACAGCGCGGCGAACCTGCCGCTTCGGGTTACGGAATCCGACAACGGCAAACGTATCTTCCGCTCCGCCCGCAACGGCTGCGGCACAAGCAGCAGCGACACGGCAAGCGTCGCCGTTCATCCCCGCATGGTTTATCCCGACATCCGCATACAGCTGCGCCCCGACCCCGCCCGCTCGATCTGCCTCAGCAGCTACCTCGACACGCTAAACTTCAAAAGCGTAAAGTGGAGCGCGGCATCCGGCGGCGCATCCGGTCTCGCCGATTCGACGACAAACAGCACCGGAAAAGTGCACACGGGCAAACTGTCGCCCGGAACGCACATTTACCGCTACCGGATAGAAAGTCTGTGCGATACGGGAACGGCGCGCGTATTCGCGAGAAACACGAAGCGCCCCGTTGTCCGTTTTCTGTCCGACACTCTGATGGCGTGCAGGGTTTCGCCCCTGTCGTCCTGTCTGCAGCTGAATCAGATAATGGGACTGGAAGCCGACGGAGAATGGAGCTGCGAACCGGAACTGGAAGAGTTTGTCGCCGTAGCCGCCGAATCCTCGCAATTTGCCGGCGCCCGTGTATTCAACGGCTCCGAGGCATGGGTGAAACTGAAGGATAATGCCAAATTCAAGCACCCGAACGCGCTGGATGCGGCAATGTTTAAGTTCAAATACGCAAGCCGGCAGATAATAATTGTCATAAAGTAGTTATACTTTATAACTTATTGTCTAACTTTGCGGGCAAAAATTCGAGATGATGAATAATGTAATAGAGATAGAAAACATCTACAAGATATATCAGGTGGGGAATCAGGAAGTGAGAGCGCTTGACGGGGTTTCGCTCTCCATACGGCGCAACGAATATGTTGCCGTCATGGGACCTTCGGGTTCGGGAAAATCGACGCTGATGAACGTGCTCGGCTGTCTCGACACTCCGACAAGCGGCAAATATGTGCTCAATAATACCGATGTCAGCGAAATGGAGGACAATATGCTCGCCGAAACCAGAAACAAGGAAATAGGTTTCGTTTTCCAGACTTTCAACCTGCTGCCTCGCTACTCCTCGCTGGAAAACGTTTGTTTGCCTCTGATCTATGCCGGAGTTCCCCGACAGGAACGCGAAGAACGGGGAATACGCGCTCTGATCAATGTCGATCTGGAAAACAGAAAGAGTCATAAGCCGAACGAACTGTCGGGAGGGCAGCGTCAAAGAGTTTCCATAGCCCGCGCTTTAGTCAACGATCCGTCGATAATCCTCGCCGACGAACCCACAGGCAATCTCGACACCAAAACTTCGCTCGACATCATGCATCTCTTTGAAGAAATACACCGGCGGGGAAATACCATAATCGTCGTTACCCACGAAGAGGACATCGCGAAGCACGCCCGAAGAATCATCCGGCTGAGAGACGGGAAAATCGAACGCGACGAACTCAATCCCTTCCCTTCGCTCGCTTCCTGAGCGAAGCCGAATCCGCGCGCGGTTCCGTCCTTTTGTCCTTTTGTCCTTTTGTCCTTTCGCAAGTGGCTAACGATTATTTCAAATTCAAACAGTTCATCGTCCGTCAGGACAGAACGGCGATGAAAGTATGCACCGACAGCGTGCTGCTCGGCTCGTGGCTCGACTCCGGCAGCAATTCCGACAGCAAACCCAACAGCGAAGCAACCAGCGTGCTCGACGTCGGCACAGGCACGGGGCTGCTGGCTCTCATGTCCGCGCAAACCTTCCCCGAAGCCCGGATAACAGCCGTCGAAATAGACCCCGACGCCGCGCGACAGGCAGCGGACAATTTCGCCGCCTCCAAATGGAACGAAAGATTGACAGTGCTCAACCTTGACTTCCGGCACTTCGATACCCCGCAGCGTTTCGACCTCGCAGTCTCCAATCCTCCCTATTTTGCCAATTCGCTCAAATCAGCCTGCACGTCGAAAAACTTCGCCCGCCACGACGATTCTCTCTCGCTCGACGAACTGTTCGCCCGCACCGCGCATCTGCTTGCGGACAACGGACGCTTCGCTCTAATCCTTCCGTGCTTCCGCGTCGCCGCCGCCGCAGAACGCGCCGCCGCACACGGACTTTTCCCCTCCGAAATACTGAACGTTAAAACCAAAGCCGACAAGCCGCCATACAGAACCCTGCTCCAATTCTCCTTCAAACAAACAAGCCCGAACGAATCGCTCCTGATCCTCCTCGACGACGAAGGACAATACTCCGACGAGTACCGCCAGCTCACGCGACGGTTTCTGTGAATTAAGAATTAAGAATTAAGAATTAAGAATTAAGAATTGCCCTTCGGGCATGAAGCCGGATGCCGTTCGGTTTTTTAGCACGCAGATGACAGGGATTTAGGGATGTGTTAGAAATAACTTAGCACGCAGATGACGCGGATGACGCGGATGACACAGATTTAAATCCGCGTAAATCCGCGTAAATCTGTAAAATCTGTAAAATCTGTGTCATCCGTGTCATCTGTGTTCTAAAAACCCGAACTGCATCCCTTATAAGTTATTTCTAACACATCCCTTAGCAGCCTCCGGACAGCATTATTCACCCTTGTTCCCTTATTAAAGGATTGTGCGGTTCTTCACCGCGTCGCGGTGTTTTTTTACCGCAAGGGGCGCGGAGGCTTCGCAGAGGGCGCAAAGGCTTCGCGTCCTTTGCGCAAGGTCGCCGGAGGCTGCAGATCAAGCCCTCAAGACCCGTAACCGCGCGCCCTTCGCAAAGGACGCGAAGCCCTTGCGTCCTTTGCGAAGCCTTTGCGCCCTTTGCGTTACAAAAACACCGCAACGCGGTGAAAAAACAAGCAAACTTTTTCCACACAATTCACGGCAGAACCGCAGAAATAATACTTTTCAACGGATTCACGCCATTACCCCTAAAAAGAAAGTCCGGATGAACTACACCCGGACTTTTCTCTTCATATTACACCCGTTGTCCGTCAGGCCGTAATTCGTAATTCGTAATTCGTAATTGATCCCGCGTCCGAAGGCAATTCTTAATTTTTAATTTTTAATTCTTAATTTCTCAGTACGGTCTAACGTCCCGCTGTTCAAAGTAATTTATATAGGCGTTGTTGACTACGCGATTTCCGCCCGGCGTGGGATAGTTTCCGCTGAAATACCAGTCGCCGTTGTTTTCGGGACAGGCGTTTCGGACGCCCTCGATGGTCTGGAATATCAGTTCCAGTTCGGCTTTCATGTCGTTGGGGCGCAGCATTTCGGCGATTTTCCTCGATATGCGTTCGTCGCTGAAATCCGCGTATATTTCCTTCACGTGGTTCACTATCTTTTCCTTGGGCAGCTTCTGCTGAGCCTTGCACTTGCGATACACGTCATCGAGCAGCTGTTCTCGTCCCGATTCGCGCAGCAGTTCGACGGCGGCTCGGAAGGCGCAGAACTCGGTCATGCGCGTCATGTCTATTCCGTAGCAGTCGGGATAGCGAATCTGCGGAGCGGAGCTGACTATTACGATTTTCTTCGGATTCAGCCGTTCGAGCATGCGAAGGATGCTTGTTTTGAGGGTTGTTCCCCGCACTATCGAATCGTCGATTATCACCAGATTGTCCCTGTACGGGCGGATCACTCCGTAGGTCACGTCGTAAACATGTTCCACCATGCCGTTTCTCGCCTTGTCCTCAGTGATGAAAGTTCTCAGTTTAACGTCCTTGATGGCGATTTTCTCCACTCTGGGTCTTGATCCGATGATTTCGAGCAGCTGCTTGTTCGTCAGTTCTTTCAGGGCGGCGATTTTCCGCATTTTTTCGTTTGTCATGAACTCTTCGATGCCGTCCAGCATACCGTAGAAGGCAGTTTCGGCGGTGTTCGGGATATAGGACAGCACCGTGTTTTCGAGATCGTAGTCTATCGCCTTGAGTATTGCCGGAATGAGCTGTTTGCCGAGCGTTTTGCGTTCGCCGTAGATAAACTTGTCGGTGCCTCGCGAGAAATAAATTCGCTCGAAGGAGCAGGACGCGCGTTTTTCGGATTTTCGGATTTGGTGTTCCGCGCAGCTTCCGTCCTTTTTCACTATCATGGCGTTTCCGGGCGCAATTTCTTTGATGTCCTCCACGTTCAGTTTGAAGGCAGTTTGCAGCACGGGACGTTCCGACGCGGCAGCCACGAAATCTTCGCCCGCATAATAGAACGCCGGACGTATTCCGTTGGGGTCGCGGAGAATGAAGGCGTCGCCGTTGCCGATCATTCCGCCGATGGTGTAGCCTCCGTCGAAATCGGCGGTGGCTTCGCGCAGTATCTTCACCACGTCGAGATTATTCTCTATCATGCGGGATATTTCCTCGCCGCTTTCGTAGCCTTTCAGGACATAATCGTTCTGTCGGGCGGCATACTCGCGGTCGAGTTCGTAGCCGATTCGCTCCAGCACGGTGACGGTGTCCGACATGTCGCGGGGATGCTGCCCTTTAGCCACCAGCCATTTGAATATCTCGTCCACATTGGTGAGATTGAAGTTTCCGGCAAGCACGAGGTTTCGCGCCTTCCAGTTGTTGAAGCGCATCACGGGGTGCACGTTTTCGAGCGTTGTTTTGCCGTGTGTCGCGTATCGCACGTGTCCCAGATACAGTTCGCCGGCGAAACGGATGTTGTCTGTCCCCGCGTCTATATCTTCGTAGTTTTTAGTTTTGTGAATCTTGTCGTAAATCTTGTCGAACACGTCTCGGATGGGGCTTTTCGAGTCGGAACGTTCGCGGTCGATGTAGGGATAACCGCATTTGGATTTCAGTTTCAGAGCGGCGACGCCTGCGCCATCCTGACCTCTGTTGTGCTGTTTTTCCATCATCAGGCAGATGCGGTGCAGTCCGAATCGCCATGTATTGTAGTTCGCTTTGTAGTAGTCGAGCGGTTTCAGGAGGCGGATAAAAGCTATACCGCACTCGTGCTTTACGGAATCGCTCATAGCGGAGGGAAATTGATTGAAACATTGACCAGCGTTGCGGCGGGATAAAGGAAGACAAGTCTGCGTTTCATTTTTTCCGCGTCGTCGGGAGTTCTGAAGTCGCCGGCTTCGACATAGAAGTCGGGGGACTGGTGGGAGATATAAACCGGCAGTGCGGGATAGGATTTTTCTATTGCCGCCTTGATGGATTCGGCTTTTTGCCGCGCGGTCTGCGAGTTGTCTCTGAACACTCGAATACGGCAACCCTTGATTGCGGGCTTCTTTACGGTTTTGGTTTCGTTGACGAGGGCTTTCAGATTGTCGCCGCCCAGAGTCACCTTTCCTTTACCCGCCGAAGATTCGGACAACTTGTCGAAGATGTTGTACGAATACGCGGTATCGTTGTTCGGCGACACGATGTCGCGCTGTCCCGCAACCGGATGCGAACAGAGCGCGGTTGCCAGCAAATAGACGGTTGTTGCCGTCAAATTCTTGATTCCTGTTTGTTTCATGTCAAAAAACCTAAATAAAAAGTTGTGCAAAAGTAGGGCTTTTTTGTTCAATTTTCAATTTTCAATTTCCAGTTTTCAATTGAAAATATCGTATCTTTGCATTTCATAAAATAATAATGAAAGTTATATGACTTTGTGTGATATTAAATTAAAATTATTTCAACTATGTCCGACATTAGAAAACTGCCTGTAGGCATACAGGATTTTGAAGATTTGCGCGCCGGCAACTATGTGTATGTCGATAAGACGCGGTATTTGCATCGCCTTGTAAAAATGGGGAACCCCTTTTTTATGGGTCGTCCGCAACGGTTCGGAAAGAGCCTGCTGCTTTCAACCATGAAAGCGTATTTCGAGGGAAAGAAACATCTGTTCGAGGGGCTGGCTATCGCCGAGCTGGAAAAGGAATGGACGAAGCATCCGGTGATTTACATCGACCTGAATCAGGCCGACTACAGGAACAAGAAAGACCTGCATGACGCCTTAAACTCCATATTAGGCGAATATGAAGAAAAATGGAATGTCAAATCCAAAGAGGGGGAATATTCCCTGCGGTTCAAAAACATTATTACGTCCGCTTATGACAGAACGGGCCAAAGAGTGGCGGTGCTGGTTGACGGATACGACAAGCCTATGACAGATACCATGGGTGATTCAGAGGCTTACAAAGACATTCACATCTTCCTGTGCGGCTTCTACGGCCTGCTGAAAAGCATGGGCGGATATTTGTGTTTCGAGTATCTGACCGGCGTGACTAAATTCACGAACCACGATATCTTCAGCGGTCTGAACCACCTCAACGACGTATCCACGTACGATAGATTCTCCGGAATCTGCGGAATCACCGAACAGGAACTGCTTGATAATTTCAAGCCCGAGATAGAATTGCTGGCAAAACGCAAAGAACTAACGGCGGAACAGGCTCTCGCCGAAATGAAAAAGCGTTACGGCGGCTACCTGTTCGCCGAAGAGGGCGAAAACGTTTACAACCCCTTCAGCGTATTGAGCGCCTTCTCGGAATGTAATTTCGGCAGCTATTGGATCGAGACGGAAACTCTCGACGTGCTGGCGCGTCAGGTTGAACGTTCCGGCATGGATATTATGAAGCTGGACGGAGATACTATGATTTCGAGAGACCAGCTCAGAAATTACCGTCCAGGAGTAACCAGCCTCGTTCCCCTGCTTTTTCAGAGCGGCTATCTGACCATCAAATCCTCCTATCGGCGACTCGAAGCCTACATTCTGGGTTTCCCGAACGAAGAAGTGAAATACGGATTTCTGGAGCGGCTGCTGCCCGCGTACTTGCCGAAATGGAACACGAACGAGACTTTTTCGATGACGGCTTTCGCGGAGGAAGTGCTGGCGGGCAACGCGGAGAATTTCATGACCATGCTCCGCGCGTGCATCGTCTCCGTTTCCTGCGATTTCCCGGAAACGGAGAACGGGAACGAGCGCTACTGTCAGAAGATCTTTTACATAATCTTTTCGCTCGCGGGACAGTTCATCGATATGGAGGTGAAATCATCGGACTGGTTCGCCGACGTGGTCAAGACCGAAGTCAAGACCGAAAACGCGATTTACGTGTTTGGGTTCAAGACGGACGACAAAGCCGCCGCCGAAGACGCCCTCGCCCAAATCGAGAGCAAGGGACATTCCGTTCCCGATACCGCCGATCATCGCCGGCGGATCAAGATAGGAGTGGAATTCAGCGTGAAGGAAGGAGGGATCAAACGATGGTTAGTGGTTAGTGGTTAGTGGTTAGTGGTTAGTGCCATCCGGCAGGAGAGACGGAAATAGAATCCCTGCCATTAGGCGAAGCACCCTATACATGGTGTGTCCAAAATACGGGGGCAAGTCTTAAAATCTTCCTCCCGTTTTTCACCGCGTTGCGGTGTTTTTTTAACCGCAGAGGGCGCAGAGGCTTCGCAGAGAACGCAAGGGCTTCGCGTCCTTTGCGACACACACACACATATATATATATATATATATATATACACAGCACAAAG